>JBEPXR010000007.1:2223-22925 GCA_041641775.1 Desulfobia sp.
GGGCCGTTTTTGGAGAACGGGGTCTGATGTCTGATTTTACGACCGATGTCACTATTGCCGCTCTGGAGGAATCCCACATCCTGCTCCTGGGTCATGACCGGGCCGGTGAGGTTATTCGTGACAATCCGGAACTGGGCCTGAAAATTTTTTCCTCCTGTCTCAGAGTTACCGGCAGGAGACTGCAGGGCGCAACGGCCAGAATAGTCGATATTTTGTAAACTGTATCATCCTCGCTCCTCCTTTGGGTGATAGCTGAGAATATGCCGCAAAAGTATACGTCTCAGTTGCCAGCCGTCATTCACCAGCTGCCAGCCACCAACAAATATCTTGACATTACCCCAAATTTATTTAAATTAACCTGTTTTGTTGGAAATTTTCGCCAGGGTCAATGAAGGTGAAGTTTGATTTTGACCAGATAACAGAAGACGGCCTCAAGGTGCAGCTGACCGACACCTCCTGGCTGCCCCCGGAATTTGAATTTGATAAGCCGGTTTTTGCCACGGCCTTCTGCCGGAAACTGAAATCCGGAAATATTCTGGTTGAGGGGCATTACAAGGTGGTCGTAGTCCTTACCTGTGACAGATGTCTTGAAATGTTCAGGCTGCCGCTCAACCTTGAATTTACCGTTAACGTGGAGGTTCCCCCGTCCAGCTTTCTGGAGAAGGACCATCATTTACAGAAGACGGAGATGGAAACCTGCTATGTGGATAGAGCGGAACTTGATCTTACCCAGCTTTTCCGGCAGCAGGCTCTGTTGTCCATGCCGATGAAAAGCCTCTGTTCCGCTGACTGTCGGGGGCTTTGTACCAAGTGCGGTGTTAACTTGAATGAATCTCCGGAAAGTTGTCACTGCGAGGAAGAAAACGATTCTCCTTTCAAGATACTGGCTCGGATAAAGAAAGTTGAATAGTTGTTACAGTTGCACTTCCCGCTCCGGCGGGTAGATGTGAAATTTGGAGGAAAAAATGGCCTTACCGAAGAGAAGACATTCCCACTCGAGAACAAGAAAACGCCGCGCCCATGACAGCCTGAATAAACCTAATGTCGTAAAGTGTGATCAGTGCGGCGAACCAAAGCTCCCACACCGGCTCTGTTCGGATTGCGGTTCCTACAAAGGACGAACCGTTATCGAACTTGGCGATGAAGAACTGGAATACTAGCGGGTTCGGCTGACAGAGGACAGAGGAGTGATAATCGGCCTTGACGCAATGGGCAGTGACCTGGGCCCCGCTGAGTTGATTGCCGGGGCCGTAAAGGTTGCCCAAGAGAAAGACATTCAAGTTGCGATAGCCGGTGATGAAGCGCAGATTAAAGCAGCCCTTGGCAGCGCTGGTCCGAAAGTCTCGAGCCTGATTGAAGTTTTTCCCGCCTCCCAGGTAGTCACCATGTCCGATACTCCTTCCGAGGCATTGCGGAAGAAGAAGGATTCGTCTATTGCCGTCCTCTTCGAACTGCAGAAAGAAGGGAAGGTCGACGCCGTAGTCAGTGCAGGTAATTCAGGAGCAGTAGTGGCTTCGGCGATTAAATACCTTGGACGGCTTGCCAATATAGCCCGGCCCGGCATAGCCAGTGTTTTCCCGACCCTTAAAGAACCGGCGGTAATGATGGATGTGGGGGCCAATGTTGACTGCAGGCCTCGTAATCTCCTCCAGTTTGGAATCATGTCCTCTGCCTATTATTCCATAATGTTCGGCAATCCCAGGCCCCGGGTAGGATTGCTCAGTATTGGGGAGGAGATCGGCAAGGGGAATCAGCAGGTCAAAGAGGCGCGTAAGCTGCTGCAGAACAGTGAGCTCAATTTCATAGGTAATGTGGAAGGAGGCGATACCTTCCAAGGGAATGTTGACGTTATTGTCTGTGACGGCTTTGTCGGCAATATCTGTCTGAAACTGAGTGAAGGACTGGCTGAAGCTCTCTTCAAAATGTTGAAGGACGAGATTAGAAGTTCTGTCAGCGCTAAAATGGGTTGTCTTTTTGCCAGAGGAGTTTTCCGGAATTTCAAGAAAAGGATTGATTATGCCGAGTACGGGGGGGCTCCACTGCTGGGCATGAATGGCATAACCCTGATATGCCATGGCAAATCCGACCGCACCGCCATCAAGAATGCCCTCCTGGAAGCTTCTGAATTAGTGAATAATAAAGTAAACGAGCATATCCTGACTATGCTTGAAAGCAGTGATGCCCCTAAAGGTGGAGATAACTGAATCATCATGTCCGGACTCGTTGTTATAGGAACCGGTTCTGCCGTGCCGGAACGCATTCTGGCCAATGAAGATCTGGAAAAACTGGTTGACACCTCCAATGACTGGATTATCGCCCGGACCGGAATCAGGACCAGGCACATAGCAGGCAAGGGAGAAAATACCTCCGATCTGGGGTCTGCCGCCGGGAAAAGGGCCCTGGAGATGGCCGGTCTTGAAGCGCATGAAGTGGACATCATTATCGTTGGAACCATCACTCCTGATTCCGGCATGCCTTCAACGGCCTGTATGGTTCAGAATAAACTGGGGGCGACCGCTGCTTTCGCCTTCGATATCAATGCTGCCTGTTCCGGTTTCCTGTATTCTCTGGATATCGCTGAAAAGTATATTCAGACCGATCCGGCTCTGAATATACTGGTTATTGGTGCGGAGACTCTTTCAGATCGGACGCAGTGGGAAGATCGGGCCACCTGTGTGCTGTTTGGTGACGGAGCCGGAGCGGTCGTCGTCACCGGCAGTCAGGGTGAGAGAAGCGGAATGACCTCCAGGTTGTTCTCGGACGGCAGACTGCATAATCTACTCCATATGAGCCCTGGACCGGGGATGAACCCCGAACTTTCAGGCGATGTAAAGGAGGACCCCTCTATCAGGATGGAGGGTCGTGAAGTTTTCAGATACGCGGTGCTCGCCCTTCATGATGCGGTCCACAGCGTCCTTGATTCGGCCGGTCTGGGACTCGAGGATGTGGATCTGGTCATTCCCCATCAGGCGAACATTCGAATTCTGCAGAATCTGGCGGAACGGCTTAATCTTGATAGAGAAAAGTTGTACATAAATGTCGATAAATATGGTAATACTTCGGCAGCCAGCATACCCATCGCCCTTGATGAAGCCAACCGGAAAGGACTCCTTCATAAGGACGACCAGATCCTTATCTGTGCCTTCGGCGGAGGCTTTACCTGGGGTGCTTCCCTGTTTAAGTGGCAATTAAATTACAAGCAATAAAGGCATAAGGAATAAGCCGTGGATTATTTTTTGACCGAAGAACAACAGATGATCGTCGATGTGGCGGGACAGATAACCGACGAACTTATCATTCCTCAGAGGGCGGAGCTTGACGAATCGGAAGAGTATCCTACAGAGATTCTGGACGCTATAGCGGAAGCTGATCTCTTTGGTCTTTATATTCCAGAGGAGTACGGCGGTTTGGGCGGAGGGATGTTTGAAATGGTTCTGGCCCTCGAGCAGTTCGGCAGGGGCTGCACCGGTGTCGCTACGGCTTTTGCAGCCAGTGGACTGGGAGCTATTCCCATTCTTATGGCGGGCAGCGAGGAGATGAAACAGAAATATATGCCCCAGATCGCGGGTGGTAAGCGGAGAGCAGCTTTCGGGCTCACAGAGGCCGGAGCGGGAAGTGATGCCGGAGCAATCCAGACCACCGCGGTGCTGGATGGGGACGAATGGGTCATAAACGGTACAAAGCAGTGGATTACCAATGCAGGTGAGGCCGAGGTCTATACTATCATCGCTCTTACTGACAAAAATAAGGGTGCCAGAGGAGCCTCCATGTTTGTGGTGGAGGATGGTGATCCCGGCTTCTCCTATGGAGAGAAAGAGAAAAAGATGGGAATCCGCACTTCTTCCACCAGGGAATTGATATTCAAAGACTGTCGGATACCCAAGGATAGGATGATAGGGCGGCAGGGTACCGGATTTATAACCGTAATGAAGACTCTGGACATGTCAAGGCCCGGTATCGCCATACTCGGTGTAGGACTCGGTCAGGCAGCCCTTGACGAGGCGGTCCCCTACGCCAAGCAGAGGATCCAGTTCGGCAAGCCGATCATCAGTTTTCAGGCGGTGCAGCATATGCTGGCAGATATGGCCATCAATGTGGAAGCTGCCCGATCCCTTGTTTACAGTGCCGCCCGACATATCGATGCCCATCCGAAAGACATGTCTAAGGCTTCTTCCATGTGCAAGATTTTTGCTACGGATGTGGCCATGAAGGCGACGACCGATGCTGTTCAGGTTATGGGAGGGTATGGCTACATGAGAGATTATCCCGTGGAAAAAATGATGCGGGACGCCAAAATTCTCCAGATTTATGAAGGAACCAACCAGATCCAGCGCAATGTGGTCGGACAGGAATTGAATAAAGAGTATGCCGGGAATTCATGAAGATAGTTGTCTGCGTCAAACAGGTCCCTGAAGGGAATGTGCGCCTTGACCCCGAAACCAATAACCTGTGCAGGGAAGGGGTAGGAGCTGTCATCAATCCCTATGACCTCCATGCCCTGGAAGAGGCAGTGCGACTTAAGGAGGAACATTCCTGCACGGTTACCGTGATTTCCATGGGACCACCCCAGGCGGAAGATGTGCTTCGGGAAAGCCTGGCCAGGGGGGCTGATCATGGCTATCTTATCTGTGATCGGGCATTTGCCGGTTCGGATACCCTGGCGACAACCTATACCCTGTCCAGAGCCATAGAAAAAATAGGGGGAGCGGACTTGATTTTATGTGGCAAACTGGCTATTGACGGTGATACAGCCCAGGTCGGTCCCGAACTTGCCTCCTGGCTTGGTATTCCACATGTGGCTGCCGTGCGCAAGGTGGTACTGACAGCTGCCGACCGGAAATTTACTGTTGAAAGGATGATGGACGATGGTTATGAAGAAGTGGAAGTCGAATACCCCGCCCTTTTTACGGTAGTCAGGGAGATTAACAAGCCGCGCTTTTCTTCTCTTAAAGGCAAAATGAGGGCGAAAAAGGCTGATATCCCTGTTTTGACCAGCAAGGATATCGAAGCTGATGACAGATATGTGGGACTGCGGGGCTCACCCACCTGGGTAAGCGGTGTTTTCGCTCCCGAGCAGCCGGACAGCAGGGGACGCAGGATAGAAGGCACTGCCGAGGAGCAGGCCAGTGATCTGGCGGAAATCTTGTCCCCCCTGATCTGATGTTACGTATAAATATTGACGCATGTAACGGGTGTGGTCTGTGTGAACAGACCTGCGCCGTCGATGCTATTCACGTGGTCGACGGGATTGCGGAAATAGAGCAGGAGAGCTGTACCGGATGCGGCGGTTGTGTCGACGTTTGTGAACCAGCGGCTTTATTCATGGAAGGACAGGAACTCGAAGAAAAGAATAACGCTCTGGCTGAGTGGTCTGGCATCTGGATCTATGCAGAGTGCAGAAATGGAGAACTGGCCCCCGTCAGCCTTGAGCTTCTGGGTGAGGGGCGCAGACTGGCCGATATAAGGGAAACCAAGCTTTCAGCCGTCCTCTTTACCGACGAAACCAGCAATCTGACTGCTCAGCTTATTTCCCACGGAGCCGACACTGTTTACCTGGTGGAAAATCCAATTTTTGGGAATTTTTACGAGGATGCCAATGCCGCCGTGCTGACTGATCTGGCCAGGCGCTACAAACCGGAAACGATATTGGCAGGAGCTACCGCTATTGGCAGGTCATTTATCCCCAGGGTGGCGGCTTCTCTTCGCACCGGCTTGACTGCAGACTGTACCTGCCTGGGTATTCAGGAGAACGGTGATCTGCTGCAGAGCAGACCGGCATTTGGCGGCAATGTCATGGCCGCGGTTCTCTGTTCGGGTACCAGACCTCAGATGGCCACTGTACATCCCATGGTCATGAAGCCGCTGGA
Organism: Desulfobia sp.; assembly: GCA_041641775.1. Lineage (GTDB taxonomy): Bacteria > Desulfobacterota > Desulfobulbia > Desulfobulbales > SURF-16 > JAWLDV01. Next base: position 8,091 of record JBEPXR010000007.1, read on the forward strand.
AACGGATCCCGACAGGAAGGGAGAAGTGGTGAAGGTCGATGTAGAGGAAAGCCTTTTCGACACGAAAATCAGGGTGAATAATTTTGTCCCTCTCGAGAGTGAAGGAGTGGCCCTCAATGAAGCCGATATCGTGGTGGCCGGTGGACGCGGCCTTGAAAACGAGGAAGGCTTCAAACTGGTGGAAGAACTGGCCGAGGTATTGGGAGGGGCCGTCGCTGCCTCCCGGGCTGCCGTCGACTCCGGCTGGATTTCCGCAACCCGGATGGTGGGACAGACCGGCCAGACCGTCAGACCCAGGATCTACATTGCCTGCGGGATTTCCGGAGCGATACAGCATACTGTCGGTATGCAGTCGGCTGAGACGATTATCGCCATTAACCGGGATCCGGATGCCCCTGTCTTCGACATAGCGACTTATGGGGTGGTGGGAGATGCTTTTGAGGTTCTCCCCCGGCTCATAGAAAAGCTGAAACAGATGAAAGCATGAAACAGAAAGCCCGGGCCGAAAAATAACCACGGAACAGGAATCCCCGCAACTCAGAACTCAGAACTGAGAACTGAGAACTAAGAACTCACCGGTCGACAAATGGAAAATCGCAGTCTTGAAGGAAAAGTAGCGGTAATTACCGGCGGCAGCCGCGGAATAGGAAGGGCTGTCTGTCTTCGCCTGGCAGCAATGGGAGCCCGGGTGCTGGTCAACTATGTCAGCAGTCCCGAAAAGGCGGATGAAACGGTAGCCTCCATAGAAAATCAGGGGGGAAAAGCGGAGTCCGTCGCCTTCAATGTGGCTGACAGTGATGAGGTCGCCAGGGCTTTTAAGAAGATCCTCGACGCCTGCGGCAGGATCGATATCCTGGTCAACAACGCCGGAATCACCAGAGACGGGCTGATCGCCACCATGAAAGAAGATGCCTGGGATGATGTTCTCGATACCAACCTCAAGGGGGCCTTCAACTGTATAAAGGCGGTGAGCCGGCCCATGATGAAGCAGCGTGAAGGCCGAATTGTCAATATCACCTCTGTTATCGGCTTTACCGGTAACAGCGGCCAGGCCAATTATGGAGCGGCAAAGGCTGGATTAGTGGGACTTACCAGGTCAGTTGCCAGGGAACTGGCCTCACGGAATGTAACCGTTAATGGGGTTGCTCCCGGCTATATTGAGACGGAAATGACCGATCATCTTTCTGAGGAGGTCAGAAGCAGAATTCTGGCAGAGATCCCTCTGGCCGCCCTTGGCAATGTGGAAGATGTCGCCGAAGCGGTAGCTTACCTGGTTTCTGCCGGAGGGCGCTATATAACCGGCCAGATTATTCATGTCAACGGCGGCATGTTCATGGGATAAGCGTCCATTGTTAAGTAGAAAGTCACGGTCGACACAGGTGGCAGTAACAGGTCAGAAAAAGACTTTTAAAATATTCATTCGCAATTCGTAATTCAAAATAGAGGAGACAGTGGTTATGTCCAAAGAGGAAAAGCTTAAAGACATTATTGCAGATCAGTTAAGTGTAGATAAGTCCAAGGTCGTTCCTTCAGCTTCATTTGTAGATGACCTCGGTGCTGATTCATTGGATCTGGTCGAGCTTGTCATGGCCATGGAGGAAGCTTTCGATACCGAGATCCCTGATGAAGTAGCCGAAAGGATAGTCAAGGTTCAGGACGCCATCGACCACATCAATTCCCTGTAAGCTCCCAGACAGGTGGGCCGGTGAATACGTAAATTTCCCAGCATCGCATTTGCCAGGGTCTGCGCACTTCTTCCTTTGGAAAAGTCTGCAGGCCCTTTTCGCTATCTGGTGAGATGTCGTATTGCAACTCCGGCATTCCTGCCTGCTGCGGTAATGAGAAATTCTTATCCATCGGCTCCTGGGAGGGAGCCTTTTGATTGACTCAGCACTACCGAAGGCTATAGGATAGGTCAATAGCATATCTTGTACTTCATCCGGATCGAATCGATCTGTTAAACCCATTAATATGTAAAACTATGAGCAGAAGAGTTGTGGTAACAGGTGTAGGACTGGTAACCCCGCTTGGAACCGGGACAGAGAAGACCTGGGAAAACTTGTGCGCCGGCAGGAGCGGTGTTGCTGCCATCAGCAGGTTTGATACGGGTAATTTCGCGGTCAAGATCGCCGCTGAAGTAAAAGATTTTGAGGCCAGGGAGTATATCGATCCCAAGCTTGCCAAGCACTTGGATTATTTCGTTCAATACGCCATTGCCGCGGCGGAGATGGCCCTGGCAGACAGTGGATTCGCTGTCACGGATGAAAACAGTACCCGGGTCGGGGTGATAACCGGTTGTGGCCTGGGCGGCCTGACCACTATTGAGAAGTATCACAAATTAGCCCTGGAGAAAGGGCCCAGGAAGATTACCCCGTTTTTCATTCCAATGGTGATACCAAATATGGGGGCGGGACAGGTCTCCATAGTGCAGAAAGCCAAAGGCCCCAATCTTTCCGTTACCACAGCCTGCGCCGCCGGAACCCATGCCGTGGGTGAGGCTTTCAAATTGATTGAAAACGGGGTCTGTGATACAGCTATAACCGGGGGCAGTGAATCCACTGTCTGTCCCTTGGCGGTTGGCGGCTTCGACAACATGAAGGCGCTTTCCAGGCGAAATGATACACCGGAGAAGGCTTCCCGGCCTTTTGACCGCGATCGTGACGGCTTTGTCATTGCCGAAGGAGCCGGCATGCTGATTCTTGAGGAGCTGGAACAGGCCAAGGCCAGAGGGGCCAGGATATACGCCGAAGTGGTCGGTTATGGGCTGAGCGGTGATGGGTTTCATATGGCAGCCCCGCCGGAAGATGGCGACGGAGCTGTGCGCTGCATGAAGATGGCTCTGGAGGACGGCCGAATCAACCTCGATGAGGTTGACTATGTAAATGCGCACGGAACATCGACTCCGCTCAATGATGTGGTTGAAACCCGGGCGATCAAGACCGTATTTGGAAACCTGGCCGGCAAAATCCAGATAAGTTCCACCAAATCAATGACCGGTCATATGCTGGGCGGTGCCGGAGGTATTGAAGCTGCTTTTACAGCGCAGGCCATATATAACCGGACGATACCTCCAACCATCAACCTGGAGAATCCGGACGAAGAATGCGATCTTGACTATGTTGCTGGGAGCGCTCGGGAAACCGGGATCAGGGTGGCTATTTCAAACTCCTTCGGTTTTGGGGGGACGAATGCCGTTATTGCCATGAGGCAGTATGGAAGATAACATGCAGATAGCACTGGGAAGCGATCACGGCGGTTTTGAGCTGAAGCGATTGATCATTGAAGAGCTGTTCGTCCTCGGTCATGAGGTCAACGATCAGGGGACGGATTCTCTGAATTCAGTGGATTATCCAAAATTTGCCAGGAACGTCTGTGACCTGGTCATTGAGGGCCGGTGTGACTGCGGTATTCTGATTTGCGGAACCGGAATCGGGATGTCCATGGCAGCCAACCGGAATAAAAAAATACGCGCCTCCTTGTGCCACGAACTATACACAGCCAGACTCAGCCGGCAACATAATGACGCCAATATCCTCTGCCTGGGGGCCCGGGTTATAGGGGCCGGCCTGGCCGTTGAAATTGTCCGGACCTGGCTTTCAACAGACTTTGATTATGGCAGACATTTGAAACGGATAGAGATGTTTTAAAGGTAGGCGTTGTGATACGCTGGTCGATATCTACAATAATATAACGTAATAACTTACAACTACTTGAGTCGAGATATTATCATGTCAAAATTAGAAAAGAAAGATCCTGCTATCTACCAGGCCATCCAGGAAGAGTATGACCGCCAGACCAATCAGATAGAACTTATCGCCTCGGAGAACATAACCAGCCCTGAAGTCATGGAGGCGGTGGGCTCCATTTTCACCAACAAATATGCCGAAGGGTATCCGGGGAAGCGCTATTACGGCGGGTGTGAATACGCCGATCAGGTGGAAGCCCTGGCAATCTCCCGGGCCAAGGAGCTTTTCGGTGCCGAGTATGCCAATGTGCAGCCTCATTCCGGCAGTCAGGCCAATATGGGTGTGTATTTTGCCTGTCTGAAACCGGGAGACAAAATTCTCGGCATGGATCTTTCGCACGGGGGACACCTCACTCATGGCAGTCCGGTCAACTTTTCCGGACAGCTCTACGATGTGGCTTTTTACGGGGTGGACCGGGAGACCGAAAGGATCGATATGGAAGAAGTTGCCCGTCTGGCCCGCCAGGAAAAACCCAAAATGATCGTGGCCGGGGCCAGTGCCTATCCCAGGGAAATTGATTTTGCCGCTTTCCGCAGGATAGCTGACGAGGTCGGTGCCCTTCTCCTGGTTGATATGGCACATATAGCGGGTCTGATTGCCGCGGAAGTTCATCCCAGTCCGGTGCCTCACGCCCAGTTTGTTACCACGACCACGCATAAGACCATGCGCGGACCCAGAGGGGGGCTGATACTTGCCGAGGAGGAATATGGCAAGAAGTTGAACAGCCAGATTTTCCCGGGCATACAGGGAGGACCGCTTATCCATGTCATCGCAGCCAAAGCCGTAAGCTTCAAGGATGCCATGACAGACAGGTTCAAGATCTACCAGCAACAGGTAGTTAATAATGCCAGAGCGTTGGGGCAGGCCCTCCATGACCGGGGGTTCCGGATTGTATCCGGCGGAACCGACAACCACTTGCTGCTGATTGATCTGCACGATAAAAATATAACCGGTAAACAGGCCGAAGAAATCCTGGAAGAGGCAGGGATTACGGTTAATAAGAACGCTGTTCCCTTTGACACCCAGAGCAAGTTCGTTACCAGCGGTATCCGCTTGGGCACCCCAGCCTCCACCACCCGGGGCATGAAAGAGAAGGAGATGGAGCAGATTGCCGCATGGATTAACCGGGCCGTGGATAATAAGGATAATAAACGGGAACTTGATGCCATAAACAGGGAGGTTCGGGAATTCTGCAGCGGTTTTCCGCTCCATGCCGGGTTCGAAGAATAGGTACAGTGTCCAGCATTGCAAAAGCAGCCAGGCCTTCCTGGCTGGAATACTTCATGGCGATAACCGATCTCGTGGCCCAGCGTTCCACCTGCACCAGGCGGAGTGTCGGAGCCGTGCTGGTCCGGGATAAGCATATAATCTCCACGGGCTACAACGGGGTTCCCACCGGGATCAGACATTGCCGGGAAGTAGGCTGCCTACGGGAGGAACAATTTGTGCCTTCCGGGGAGAGGCATGAGCTCTGCCGGGGCCTCCATGCCGAACAGAATGCCATAATCCAGGCAGCCCTGCACGGTATCAGTGTCCAGGGCGCGACCGTCTTCTGCACCAACATGCCCTGTTCCATATGCAGTAAAATGTTGATTAATGCCCGGATTAAAGCTATCTATTATAAAGAGGGATACACCGATCCTCTTTCCTCCTCTCTGCTGAATGAGGCTGATATTCCTCTGATTAAAGTAGACGAGTAAATCCCACTTCCTGCTTCCCGTTATGAAGTGTCCATATTGCGGCCATCTGGAAAACAAGGTTGTTGATTCCCGCCTTAACAAAGACTATACTATTACCCGCCGTCGCCGGGCCTGCCTCTCCTGCGGCAGCCGTTTCACCACCTATGAACGCCTCGAAGTGACCGTCCCCATGATGGTGAAAAAAGACGGTCGCCGGGAACCCTGGGACCGTGAAAAGGTATTGACCGGTTTGAAGAAAGCCTGTGAGAAGCGACCGGTCTCCATGGCACAGATCGAGGATTTCGTTGACCGTCTTGAGCAGCAGTTTCAGGACATGGGGGAAAAAGAGGTTCCGGTGCGTCTGGTCGGAGCCCGAATCATGGAGATGCTGCGGGAGATGGATGAAGTCGCCTATGTCCGGTTCGCTTCAGTTTATCGGCATTTCAAAGATATAAATGAATTCATGGATGAATTGAAACTTCTTTTGAAGAACAAGGATGAGTAGCAAGGCAGCCGGTCCTGATGAAGTCTTCATGGAAGCAGCTCTCAGGGAAGCCAGGAAAGGTCTGGGGCGGACCTCTCCCAATCCTTGTGTGGGAGCTGTTATCGTCAAGGAAGGAAAGGTTATTGCCAGGGGGTGGCATGCCAGAGCGGGAGGTCCGCACGCTGAAATCGTTGCTCTGCAGAAAGCTGGGGAACTGGCCCGCAACGCAGTTTTATATGTGACCCTTGAACCATGTAATCATACGGGGCGGACTCCGCCGTGCAGCAGGGCGGTGGCGGCAAGCGGCATCAACAGGGTTGTGACGGGAATGACCGACCCGAATCCCCTGGTTTCCGGGCAGGGATGCGCCTACCTCAGGTCCAGAGGCATTGCTGTGACCAGCGGCATCCTGGAAGATAAATGCAGAGCCCTCAATCTGCCTTTTGAAAAAAGGATAACTACCGGGCTGCCCTGGATAGTGCTGAAGGCGGGGGTCACCATGGACGGCCGTATCGCCCCCGGACCCGGCAAGAACTGCTGGATCACCGGGGAGTCGGCCCGGGCCGAGGTGCACCGGATGAGAGATCGTCTGGATGCGATCCTGATCGGCAGTACGACTGCGCTAACCGATGATCCTTCTCTTACTGCCAGGCATATTGGCAGGCGGAAGTACAGGGACCCCATCAGGGTGGTTCTGGACACTGAATTGCGTCTCTCCCCCCGGGCTCGGATGCTGACCGGAAACCCCGAAGCTGAAACCTGGATTTTCTGTGGTCCCGAGCCCGATCAAAATAAGGCGGCAGCCCTGGAAAAGGCCGGGGCCAGGATTATCCTGGCTAAGCTCGATATGGAGGGACGGGTAGATCTGCATTTCGTTATGCATCATATGGTTTCAGAGGGGAAAAACAGCGTATTGGTCGAGGGTGGAGGCGAAATCCATGCTGCTCTGCTGAAACAGGACCTGGTTGACCAGGTCAATCTTTTCTTTGCCCCCTTTTTTCTGGGAAAGGAGGGGGTGCCGCTTATTGGCGACCTTGGTGAAGGCTCTCAGTTAGACAGCAGAAGATTTGTGATAAGCCGAAGCCGACGCTTTGGAGAAGACCTGATGATCGAACTGGCCAGAAGGTAAAGTGCCGTACTCCCTTTCAGAGTCTCTATGGGTATTACCTATTCGAAATCCAGATGAACCCGGAACTCAAAACTCAAAACTCAAAACTCAAAACTCAGAACTGACAACTGATGTTTACCGGAATTATCCAGGGTAAAGGTACCCTTAGAGAGAAGATCAGCTCTGGAGGCGCCATGGTCTTCGCCATCGAGGCGGATTTTGAACTGACCGCTCCCGAGATAGGGGAGTCGATTGCCTGTAACGGTGTCTGTCTGACGGCCAGGGAGATATCCGGCCGTTATTTCAAGGTTGATGTCTCCTCGGAGAGTATTTCCCGAACCAATCTTGGCTGGCTGCCGGTCGGAGCCAAAATGAACCTGGAGCGCGCCTTACGGCTCTCAGACCGTCTTGGCGGGCATCTGGTCAGCGGTCACGTCGACGGCACCACCGAGATCATGGATCGGCAGAAAGACGGCGATTTCGTCAGGTTGTATTTTAAGATGCCGTCCGGACTGGACCGCTATTTTGTCGAAAAGGGAGGGGTTGCAGTAGATGGAATAAGCCTTACGGTTAATGAATGTAATGAACGATTTTTTGCGGTGGCGGTAATCCCACACACTCTTGACATGACTACCCTGATGGAGCGCCGGAAGGGGGATACTGTCAATATCGAAGTCGATATGATTGGCAAGTATGTGGAAAAAATGCTTACCCCATACGATGATCAGAAAAATAACAGTGTTTCTAAAATCAGTCCTGCTTTCCTGGCCAGGTATGGCTTCGAATAACAGAGACTGAGCTATATTTGTAAGAGGTTATAGAAATGGCTATCAGCACGATTGATGAGGCCCTTGAAGATATCAGGGCTGGTAAAATGGTGATCCTGGTCGACGATGAAGACCGGGAGAACGAAGGAGACCTCTGTATGGCAGCGGAAAAGGTCTCCCCTGAGGCGATAAATTTTATGGCGACCCATGGCAGGGGCCTGATCTGCCTTTCCCTGACTCCCGATCATCTGGAAAAACTTCAGATCCCCTTGATGGTCCGTGATAATCAGTCCCCATTTGAGACGGCTTTCACTTTGAGCATCGAAGCCAGGGAAGGGGTTTCCACTGGCATTTCCGCCGCCGACCGTTCGCAGACCATCCGTACGGCTGTCGCGCCTGATGTCAAACCGGAAGACCTGGTTTCACCCGGACATATTTTTCCGCTTCGGGCCCGCCGTGGGGGAGTGCTGGTAAGAACCGGGCAGACCGAGGGGTCGGTTGACCTGGCCAGACTGGCGGGGCTTACTCCTGCCGGAGTCATCTGCGAGGTAATGAAGGATGACGGCGAAATGGCTCGGATGCCCGATCTGGAAGTCTTTGCCAGAGAGCATGACCTCAAGATTGTCACCGTAGCCGATATTATTGCCTATCGAATCAAAAATGACTGCCTTGTCCATCGGGCCGCAGAAACGAGACTTCCTACCTGTTATGGCGGTGAATTTCAGGCCATCGTCTACACCAACGATGTGGATGAACATGAACACATGGCCCTGGTCAAAGGAGAGATAAATTCCGATAAGGAGATCCTGGTCCGGGTACACTCGGAATGTCTGACCGGTGATGTCTTTGGTTCCACCAGATGTGATTGCGGAGGGCAGCTGCAGCGGGCCATGCGGATGGTGGAGAAGGAAGGCAGCGGCATTATTCTCTATATGCACCAGGAGGGCCGTGGGATTGGACTGGTCAATAAGATCAAGGCTTATTCCTTGCAGGATCAGGGTTATGATACCGTCGAAGCCAACCATAAGCTGGGTTTTAATGCCGATCTGCGCGACTATGGGATAGGGGCTCAGATTCTCCGTGATCTCGGAGTCAGAAAGATGAAGGTAATGACCAACAACCCCAAAAAGATCGTGGGACTCGAAGGCTATGGTCTTCAGGTGACGGGCCGGGTCAAAATAGAGATGGATCCTGTTGCTGATAATATCGGTTATCTCCGCTGCAAGAAGGAAAAAATGGGCCATTTGCTGGAGAACACCTGAAGGTTTCAGAGCCCGGTTGACGAATTGTAAAAAAAACAGGAGTTAATAATGCCGCAATATCTGGAAGGGAGTCTTAGTGCTGAGGGAAAGAAATTCGGAATCATTGTGTCCCGTTTCAATTCCTTTATGGCTGAACGATTGCTGGAGGGGGCTCTTGACACCTTGATCCGTTCGGGTGCAAAGGATGGTGATATCGATGTAGCCAGAGTTCCCGGAGCTTATGAAATACCTCTGGTGGCCCGGAGAATGGTGAAGTCGGATCGCTATGATGCGGTGATTTGTCTGGGTGTAATCATCCGGGGTGCCACACCGCACTTCGACTTTGTTGCCAACGAGTCAGCCAAGGGAATAGCCCAGGTTGGCATGGAAAGCGAGACCCCGGTGCTCTACGGGGTATTGACTACAGATACCATGGAACAGGCCATTGAACGGTCAGGGTCCAAAGCGGGGAACAAAGGGGCCGAGGCAGCCTCTGCCGCGATCGAAATGGTGAATCTGATCACGCAGATATAATGGGATTGCGCCGCAAGTCACGTGAACTTGCCCTCCAGTGCCTCTATCAGATCGACCAGGGGGGAATCGAGGAGAACGTCATAGAGACAGTTGCATCCCATTTCACAATAAGCGACAGATCCATACCTTATGCCCGGGAACTGATCGATGGCATAAAGATGCACCGGGGGGATCTGGACGATATACTCAACACCCATTCACGTCACTGGCGGATTCCCAGAATGGCTGTCATTGACCGTAATATCCTGAGAATAGCGGCCTATGAACTGCTCTACAGGGATGATGTGCCTGGCACCGTAGCCATCAATGAAGCAGTGGAGATCGCCAAGCGTTATGGTTCGGATGACAGCCCTTCCTTTATAAACGGCATTCTTGATGCCGTTTTTGCAGAAGCTGGCAGTAAGGTTGGGGGCGTTACGGACATGAATCCTGAATCTTGACCGATATGGCAGGAAAAGAAAGATCCCCTACAATCAGGCAGGAAGTCGCAGGTATTATTCTCTTTGTCTCCGGCCTTTTTCTGGCTCTCTGCCTGGCAAGCTTTACCCTCCCCGCCGCTCGGGAGATTCCTGTGGACAACCTGGGGGGATCGGTGGGGAGTTTTCTGGCCGCCGTCCTGCTCAATTTCCTTGGTATCAGTGCTTTCTGGATTCCCCTCCTGCTGTTTTTCCTCGGGTTCACCGCTTTTGTGTCCCTTTTCTCCACCGGCCGGTTCCCTTTTGTAGTAGCCGGGGTTACAGGCCTTCTTCTGTCGAGTTCCGCTCTCCTGGGAGCTTTTGATTCTTCAACCGTGATCATACTGGGGAGAGTTTACCCCCTGGAAGGGTATCTGGGAGATCTGCTTTTTACTTTCAGTTCCGCTTACCTGGGCGTTGCTGGAACGGTTCTTATTTTTCTTGCCCTTTTTCTCCTTTCAATAATGGCCGCACTCAATCTTTCGCTCTACCAGGGAGGAACGAGACTTCTAACCCTCTGTTTCTTTCTCCTCGGCAAAGCCAGGTCTGTCTGGAGAACATCGTTGAGGAAGAAAGCAGAAGGGGCGCAGAAGAAGGAGCTAAAGGTTGCAGAAGTAAAGAAGCCGGCTGAGCCTGTGGTTGATCCGCCTGCAATGCCCCGAGTCAATGAACCGGCCCGCATAATGCCCGAGCCGGAAGAAAAAGACTTCCAGCCGGTTCAGATTGCCGGAGGGCTCTACAGGCTGCCCGGGCTGCAGATTCTGGATAAAACTGAAAACAGCGAACAGCAGGTCGATCGTGAACACTACCTCAAGGTCAGCAATAAACTGGAAGAGACCCTGAACAGTTTCGGGGTCGACGGACATGTCACCGGTATTTCACCGGGTCCGGTGGTGACGACCTATGAATTTGCCCCTGCCCCCGGTGTCAAGATCAGCAAGGTTGTCGGTCTGGCCGATGACGTGGCCCTGGCCCTGAAGACCGACAGTGTCAGAATTGTCGGCTCGATTCCCGGCAAGGCCGCCCTGGGTATCGAGATTGCCAATCCGGATCGCAGGATCGTCCATATCAGGGATATCCTGGCTACCGAAGAGTACCAGAAAAGCCGGTCCCGCCTGACCCTGGCCCTGGGCGTGGACGTTGTGGGCAACCCGGTCATTGCCGATCTCGGCAAAATGCCCCATCTCCTCATCGCCGGAGCCACAGGAGCCGGAAAGAGCGTGGCCATCAATACCATTATCTGCAGTATCCTGTTCAAGGCTACACCGGATGAAGTCCGTCTCCTGCTCATTGATCCCAAGCGCATAGAACTTTCGGGTTACGAGGATATTCCCCATCTGCTTCATCCGGTGGTGGCGGATCCCAAAATGGCCAGCAGGGCGCTGCAATGGGCGGTCAGGGAAATGGAACGGCGTTACAGCCTTCTGGAGGAAATGAAGGTCAAGAGTTTTGCCAATTACAATAAAGCCGCCGAGGAAAAACTCCCGTATCTGGTCATTATTATCGACGAGCTCGCCGATCTGATGATGGTTTCCTCAAGTGAAGTGGAGACTTCGGTGGCTAGACTGGCCCAGAAAGCGAGAGCTGCGGGAATACACCTCATACTTGCCACCCAGCGTCCCTCCGTTGATGTTCTTACCGGGTTGATCAAGGCGAACTTCCCTACCCGGATGTCCTTCAAGGTCGCTTCCAAAGTGGATTCCCGGACTATTCTGGATGGCAGCGGAGCCGAACATCTGCTCGGTTCCGGTGACATGCTCTTCCTTCCGCCGGGTGCTGCGAGGCTGCAGCGCATACATGGCGCCTTCATTTCCGAGCAGGAATCGGAGAGGGTTGCCGAATTTCTCAGAGAACAGGGGACAGCCAAGTACGATGAGACGGTGATCAGGAGCGTGGAAGAGGAAGAGGGCGCAGAGGGGAGCCCGGGCGGAGAGGATTATGACGATAAATATGACGAGGCGGTAGAAATCGTCTGTGACACCGGCCAGGCCTCCATCTCGATGATTCAGCGCCGGCTCCGCATCGGTTATAACCGGGCGGCCCGGATTATTGAGACCATGGAACGGGAAGGAGTGATCGGCCCTGCTGACGGAGCCCGGCCCAGAGAAGTCCTGGTCAGAAAGGATTATCAGTAAGAGCATGGAGCCGTTAAAACAAAGACCGGCCGCCTCGTTAATTGATACGGGAATGGACGGCCATGTCCATTCCAGACTTTGCGGTCATGCCGAAGGCGAAATGGAAGAATATGTTTTGGCCGCCCTGGAGAAGGGTCTTTCCGGCCTGACCTTCCTGGAACACTTTGAAACCGGGATAAACTACTTTGAAAAGACCTGGCTGGATGAGGCAGAGTTTGCTTATTACCAGGAGGAGCTTGAACGTCTTCGGGCTAAATATGGGGATAGAATCTATCTTGGTGTCGGAGTGGAGACGGGCTACAATCCCGATTATCCGGAGAGGATCGCAGCATTTCTAAAAAGTTTTTCCTGGGACAGAGTGGGTCTCTCCTATCACTACTTAAAGCTGGAGGGAGGTCGGCATGTCAATGTGGTCAGCAGAAAGGCGAGTAACACCGAACTCCTGTCCCGGAGAGGGGCGGATGAGGTAATAAATATGTACCTCAGCGGTCTCCTGGAAGCGGTTACCCTGCTTGACGCCGATGTTGTCTGTCATCTGGACGCGGCCATGCGTCATAACCCGGAGGCGGCTTTTGGCCAGAGCCATTTTGACAGAATCCGGGATATCTTTGACGTTATGGCGGTCAAGGAAATGGCCCTGGAGATCAACACTTCGGGCTATCCTCTCAGGGGAAAACCATATCCCGGCCCCGATATCCTCAAGCTGGCCATGGAGATGGGCATCAGACTGGCTCCAGGTTCCGATGCCCACCAGCCCGGTGACGTAGGGCGCTACTTTGCCAGGCTGCCGGACTACCTGGCGGAGACCTCCGATCTTATTCAGCCTTGATAATCAGGGGAATAGCGTGAGTGCTCCGGGAGAGTGTTCTGGTGCTGCCCAGGGACCAGTTTTTGACCTGAAGCTTGTCCCCCAGCTCCCTGTCGATCTCTTCTGTCAGCCCCTTGATGTTGATCACCGGATGCCTGCTGAACACTTCAGGAAGGCCGTAGGTGAGGTTGCAAGCCAGACACTTTCCCGGACGCTCCGTTAATTCGAGCAGGAAATTGAGTTCTTTTTTATCCGGTGAATATTCCTCGAATTTCAGGGTGATATCATAGGCTCCCTCAGAGGCGTCACCGAACATGGCGTCAAAGAAGTCGTTCGAGCGTTCGGGAGGGAACATTCGGGCACAGACGTCGTTACTGAATATATTTTTTACTTCTTCAGACATGGTTTCTTCCCTTTGATGTTGTCTTGGTTTTCCATAAACCCACCGTTTTCGGCGGTGGCCCCGGCGAGGCTTTACTGATCCGGCGTGATTATTATTCTTGTTTATTTTCTTTGTTTGTCCATAGAAAACGAAACAGAAGAAAATCCTGATTGGATTCGTCTGCAAATTTAGCCATTGTTTTTCATGTTTGCAACCCTAATCGGAATCCGGCGATACGGATTTGTGCTGGGCGGGGAGAAGTGAAGAGAGAGGAACTTGGCGCAGGAGCCCATTCTGGCGGGCGATTTTAGAAGAGATGAGCAATGAGCGATGAACAGCTAACACCAACAGCTAAAAGCTCAAGGCTAACCACTAAAAGCTAAGGGCTCAGAACTCAGAACTCAAGACTCATTAGTAAACATGAATCCAACACTTCTTGAATCCGGTCTCAACACTGCCCAGCGAAAGGCGGTGGTCACCATGGAGGGCCCGGTCCTCGTTATAGCCGGGGCCGGAACAGGCAAGACCAGAACCCTGGTTTACCGCCTGGCGCACATGGTGCAGACGGGTATATCCCCAGAGAACATCCTCCTCCTCACCTTCACCCGTAAGGCGGCCCAGGAGATGACCGGGAGAGCGGCCCTGCTCATGGATCACTCCTGTCAGGAGGTTACCGGCGGCACCTTTCACAGTGTGGCCAACATTCTCCTGCGCCGATACGGTCACCATAAGGGCTATTCTCCCAATTTCACCATCCTGGACCAGGGAGAGGCCGAAGGGGTGATCAATCTCCTTAAATCTTCTCTTGATTTGAGCGGCCGCGGCAAGAAATTTCCCAGCAAGAGGGTCATCCTCAACATGCTGAGTGGGTCTGTCAACAAGGCTCTGGATCTCGAGACTCTCGTCCTGGAGCAGTACGAACATCTCGGTGAGTACCTGCCCGACCTCCTGAGGATTCAAAAACATTACCACCAGTTCAAGCGGGAACACAACCTGATGGATTATGATGATCTACTCGTCAATTTCAGGGATATACTGTCTGAAAATGATGAACTCCGCCGGGAAATATCCGAACGTTTCCGATATGTTATGGTTGACGAGTACCAGGACACCAACCATATTCAGGCTGAGATCATCAGTTTGATCGCCTCTGTACACAACAATGTCATGGTGGTCGGTGACGACAGCCAGTCCATTTACAGTTTTCGGGGGGCGGATTTTCGCAATATCATGGATTTTCCCCGGCAGTTTCCCGAGACCACGATAATCCGTCTTGAGGAAAACTACCGTTCCAGCCAGCATATTCTCGATGCCACCAATCCCATTATAGCAGCGAGCCGGGAGGGATTCCGCAAGACTCTGTTCAGCTCGATAAAGGAAGGAGATCCACCGTTCCTCTACCGGGCAGATGATGAAAGCAGGGAGGCCGGATTCGTGGCCGGAAGGATAAGGGAGCTTCACCGGGAAGGCAGGCCCCTCAATGAAATCGCCGTTCT
>JBEPXR010000008.1:0-22895 GCA_041641775.1 Desulfobia sp.
AAATGTGGGGCTGGTGCAGGCTGTGAAGAAATTTGATCCCTATCGCGGTGTCAAGTTCTCCTACTATGCCGCTTACTGGATCAGAGCATATATCCTCAAGTTCATAATGGATAATTGGCGACTGGTAAAGATTGGGACCACCCAGGCCCAGAGGAAACTGTTTTTCAGTCTCAATAAAGAAAAGAAGTTGCTTGAGGCCAATGGCTATAAGCCTGAAACCAAACTCCTGGCTGAACGTCTCGGTGTCAAGGAATCAGAGGTGATTGAGATTGGCCAGCGTATGGACTCCTGGGACCTTTCTTTGGAGAGTCCAGTGCGCGAAGGATCTGATGACGAACAAAAGAATTTTATTCCGGGCCAAGGTCCCACTGTTGAAGAAGTTGTGGCAGGAGATGAGTTGAAAGAACATCTGACCACCACCCTTGATTCACTGAAAGAGCACTTGAATGAAAAGGAACTCAAAATTCTCTCTGAGAGACTTTTGAGTGACGAGCCCCTCACTCTGCAGGATATCGCGGATCATTTCCATATTTCCCGGGAGAGGGTCAGGCAGATTGAGGGTAATGTTTTGAAAAAAATAAAAAAACATTTAGAAAATGAAATGCCCGATATCGAAGAATACATGATTGATTGAAAAATGATTAGCCCAAAGATTTCCCGAATCCTCGACAGGCCGGATAAATCCGGCATCTGAGTAATTAACTTCGACCCCAAAGAACTTCGATTGCCCATGAATGTCCCATTGCTTGATCTCAGTGTTCAACTCCATGAGTTGCGCCAGGAAATAATCGATGCTGTCATAGCAAATGTAGATTCAACCAGGTATATCCTCGGTCCTGAGGTAGAGAGGCTGGAAGAAAATATAAGTCATTACTGCCACACTTCATATGGGATCGGGGTATCAAGCGGAACTGACGCCTTATTGTCGGGATTAATGGCACTGGGAGTGGGAGAGGGGGATAGAGTAGTTACTACCCCCTATACATTTTTTGCCACCATGGGATCTATCCTGCGCCTTGGAGCTGAACCGGTTTTTGCCGATATAGATCCTGTAACCTTTAACATAAACCCGGAAAAAGTCTCCCGCCTGCTCGAGGATTCGGATAAGAGAAGAGGAGTGAAGGCTATAGTGCCTGTCCACCTCTTCGGGCAGTGCGCGGATATGGATCCTCTGACGGAACTGGCTGAAAACTATGGCATATCTGTTCTTGAGGATGCGGCCCAGGCAATCGGAGCCATGTATCCCAGTCGTTCCGATAGTGGCGTATCCTGGAAAAGAGCCGGTGAAATGGGGAATGCCGGTTGTTTTTCTTTTTTTCCCAGCAAGAATCTGGGTTGTATGGGGGATGGAGGAATGGTGGTTACCAACGATTCTGAGCTGGCTGGGAAGGTCAGGACCCTGCGGGTTCATGGTGGACTCACCAGGTATCATCATTCCATAATTGGCGGAAACTTTCGCTTGGACGCCATGCAGGCCGCAATCCTGAACGTCAAACTTAAACAGCTACCGGTCTGGCATCAACAGCGGCGGGAAAATGCGGTCCGATATCGTCAGATGTTCCTGGATGCAGGTCTACTCGAGACGGACAATCTCAGGGTGCCTGAGCCAGCTTATGAGGTGGAAGCCAGAGAAAGCGGAGTAAGTGATTACCACGTATTTAATCAATATGTAATAAGGGCTGTGGAAAGAGATAAACTACGGGATTTTCTTATTTCCAAAGATGTAGGTGTGGCGATCTATTATCCCCTTCCTCTTCATCAGCAACAGTGTGTACGGCATCTGAAGACTTACGGGTGCAACTATCCGGAAGCGGAAAAGGCTGCTGCCGAGACACTCGCACTCCCTATCTATCCCGGACTTACCCCCGAAATGATCGAGTATGTAGTTGACTGCATAAAAGAATTTTATCAGGACTGATTGGTTTTTACAAAACAGACAGTTCACAGTATCTGTGACTACAATTACCTTTTCCCTCATTATCTGTTTTTCCTTCCTATTTCCTGTTGCCGGCCATTCTGGAGTACTGGAGCCCAGTCTTCCTGAGCCCATAGTGCCGGAGACAGTCGAATTGCGTCCGAACTCCCCATTTCCCGAATGGATATTTATCTGGAAGCAGGCAAGATCTGCTGCCCGAGAAGGGAACTTCACCCGTGCCGCCCGCCGGTATCAGGAGTTACTTATGCGTAACCCGAATATCAGCGAGGCTCATTGGGAGCTGGCCAGGGTCAGCTTGGCCCGTGGTCTCTATGATCAGGCAGCCGATCTTTTGGATGGTCTGCTTCCTGAATACCAGGACCGTCTTGAGGTTCTGCTGACCATGGCACACGTTCAGGAAGAGTTGGGGCAGTGTGAGAAAGCTCTGCGGTTCTATATGAGCGCTCTCAAAAATGAGGGAAATAACATCCGGGCCTTGAGCGGCGTGGCCAGATGCCTATTATACGAAGGAGAAGATAAGAAGGCTGTTCCCTATCTTGAAAGACTGCACGAGAATGGGAAAGGTGGTGAGGAGCTGGCTGAAATTCTGGCCGGTATCTATTACGATTTAAAGCTTTATCAGAAAGTACTTGAGGTGCTCATCCCTCTTGTTGAAACCGGAGATCCTTCAGGCGAAGCGCTGTTCCTGGCAGCAAAATCCAGCGCTTCTCTGAATAATGCCGATAAGGCTTTTCTCTACTGGCAGGAACTACTCAAGCGTGGAATAGAAAGGAAAGAAGCCCACGGCTGGCTGGCCGATTATTATTATGGAGAAAAAAGAAATTGCAGAGCCGCTCTCAACCATCTTCTGGCGCTCCATGATATCATGTCACCCGATAAAAATCTCTTCTTGCGGATCACGCACTGCTACATTCAATTAAATGAGCTGCAAAAAGGGCTGGATTTCGTCAACCACTATCTTTCTCATCAGTCCGACGACAGGGAGGCGCTGCGCCTGCTCGTCAACATCAATGCTTCCCTGGGCAGGGAAGATCAGACTCTGGCCGCTCTGGACCGTTATTTTGCCGTGGAATCCCGACCGTCGCCGGAAAAACTAAAACAGGCGGCCCGTCTCTACGATGCCCGGGGAAGATACCGTGAAGCCATTCCCCTGTATAAAAGACTGCTGCAAAAAAATCCCAATGACCGTGGATTACTGAAAACCCTTGCTGAAGATCTTCTGGCTATAGGTGAAGATGAGGGGGCTCTACACATCTTGAACCAGCTGGCAGTGGTTTCTCCTGAACCGGAAATCTATCAGGCCATGGCTGATCTTCTTGAAAAACTCAATCGATGTGATGAACTGATTCTGGTTCTGGAAAGACTCCATATAAAAAATCCGGCTGATCCCGAAACGATATTCAAGCTGATCTCGCTCTACCTGGACAAAAATGAGGACGAGAGGGCTGAAGTCCTTTACAGGGAAGTGGCCGATGATTTGCTAGCCTCTGCTGAACTCCTGCGAAAACGGGGAGAATTTGCGATATTTTTCGGCATGCGGGAACATGCCCTCCGGGATTACTCGAGGTTGCTGGAGATGGAGTATGACCGGGAAATCTGCCTGGCCGGTGCGGGAATAGCAGGCAGTCTGGGTCTTGTCCCCGAACTCAGAGAGTACACTGCGTTATACTTGCAGAAAAGTGCCGGTTTAAATTCCAGCAGCAGTAAGACGGCTGATCAGGATATTCTCAGAAAGCCAGTTTTTCAAAGCATTGGGGAAGATGACTATCTTTATCTCGCCCAGGCATGGCGGGACGCCTTTCTCCACGAGACAAGCAGGAGGATGTACCGATTCATTACGGGGGATTCCGAAGCTTCGGGGAATATTCGCTCTCTGGCATTTTTTGGTCTGGCGGGACTGTTTCATCAGGAGGGCAGAATGTACAAGGCAGAAGAGGCTTATCGGATGGCAATTGTTCTTGCAGATAATCCGTATTCTCTCATGGGGAGTCTGGTGGAGACCTGCCTGGAGGCCGATAATTATGAAAAGGCATCAACCTGGCTTTCTCTCATGAAAACTGCCGGTAAAAGAGGGGGGCCTGGTCCAGGGAATCGTCCGGCTGAAGATATATCACCACAGGAGCATTTTGCAGACAGACCTCGGGCAGTGGATTGGTACAGGGAATTTCTTGAGGTGAAAATGGGTATTTATAGGGGAGCTTTTCGAGATGCCGTTGCCAGGGGCGAGATCCTGCTTGGGAAAATACCCGGGAAAGTCAACTATGGCACAGGCCCGCAAGACGGCTACCCAAAAAAAGAGGCCGTCCATTTGCAGCATAGGGTAAAAAAACTGTTGATCTTTGCCTATGTCAACCTCCATGAATTTGAGCGGGCTGAACAGTTGCTCAGTGAACTGGAGAGCGTGAAATCGCCTCCGATGCTGCCGGAAACCCTGCGATTTCTCATGCTTCGTGAAAAGGGGGAGGGAGATAATGAGATTTTCGCTTCTCTCCTTTCTGAGGCGGAATATGATCTGGGATTGCTGGATAATCTTCAGAATATCTTTACCTCTCTGGGCCCGGCTGGAAATGAAAATCTACTGGAGGGATATGCTGATCGGACCAGACAGCTTGTCCTGGATAAGAATCAAGGTAATCTCAGAGCAGCAGTCGAACTCGGGTGGTCACTTATGGCGCAGAGGAAATACCTGAGAACCCAGACCTTGTGCCGCGAGTATCTACAGCGATTTAGGGATAGCGTGACAATGCAGAGTCTTGCAGCCCATCTCAACTATCGGCTTCATTTGGCAGACCGAGCTTTATTCTATTGCAACAAAGTATTGGTTGAAAATAAAGAGCGGGCCGATATGCTGCTTCTTAAGGCTAGGATTATATGGCGCTCCGATCGGGAGAAAAGCCTGGCTATAATCATGGATTACCTTGATGAGCCAGTGAATGAGCGGATTAAGACTGTCGCTGCCAGAAAAAATGTTGACCTGCCTTCCCCTCCGGAAAAGTCTTTTTGGGAAAAGTACAGTGATCAGGTTATGAGAAGGGAAAGGGCTGGAAAACAATACCTTGAGACGGTCATGTCTCCTGAATTTTTGGCGGGGTCGAAAAAAGAGGAAGTATTGGCCGTTATCAATCAATATTATGCCAGATATCGCTGGCAGCTTTTGTTCAGAGAGGAGTTCTCTGCCAGACAGGCTCTTTTGAGAGGGGAATATTTCCGCGCGGCACACCATTTTACCAATCTCATAAATAATGAAAAACATTCTGACCCCTCTCTGATCTTTGATTTGGCCCTGGTTTATGGCAAATTAGGACAAATAGAAGATGAAGCTTCCCTGTTCAGGCAGCTAAAACGATATGACCCTGAATATCCGGGACTTGACGATGAGATTCGGAGAAACAGGCTGCAGCTGCGGCCCCGTCTGGCGGCCCGGTACAGTTATCTGCAGGAGGAGGGCTGGGATGGTTATAAAGCCATGAAGAGAAGTGAAGCGGGAGTCGGTTCCCGCTTTACCTTTGATCCCCGGGAGGAAATTGAGCTTACTGCCTCCCATATTCGTTACGATCCCACTGGGGGAGTGGGTGATCCTCTTTCGGCCAAACGCGTTTTCCTTTCTTCGCAGGGACGATTCTGGAATCAAACTGATTTCAAGATCGGTGCCGGGGTGGAGTTTCTGAACTACAAGAATACCGGTACCGGCCTTTTTCTCTGCCGGATAGGACGCAAATTCAACGATGATCTGTCTGCCAGCCTCAGTTTCGAAAGAGATGTCGTGGCAGACACTTATGCCAGTTTGACCAGGAATATCGTAACTGATCACTCCCGTGCCTCCCTGTCCTGGGATATCTCACCTTATTTCAGTGCCGGTGGGGATTATGGGCTTGTCAATTACTCTGATTCCAATGAACTGGATGAATATTCACTCTGGACAAAATGTCACTTTTTCGGTAAACCCTCTTATCTTACTTTTACATATCAATACTCCTTCATGGATGCAGACGAGTTCATGGTTGAAAAAGGGACGTTACTGGATGACGGTTTCCGGACGGAGGACCATCCCTACTGGGCGCCTCGGGATTACTGGGAAAACAGTTTTTCCTTGAACTGGCGACAGTCGATCTCTAATCTATTGGATGAATTTGAATATCCCGGTTATTATTCGGCTTCTTTTACTGTGGATTATGATGAGAGAGGACAGTTGAGACAGACTGTGGAAGGAGGTATTTATCTTGAATGGGCCCGACATTTTATTGGCAGATCCACAATCAAGTACACAGCTTCGGAAAACTATGATGTCCGGGAATTTTCACTGGCAGCCGTGTACCGGTGGTAGGCACCGGATGGAATCTAAATGACTGCAGTTCCCCTGGAACTGGTTGCTTTCGGAATAAGGTGAATGTGAATAAAGGAAGGTTTCGGTGGAAAGAGAAGAAAGTAAAAATTGTGTTCTGTGTGGTAAATGATCGAAAAAACATAATAGAGAATATATAAAGGAAAAGTTATGGTTGAACGTGTACCAATGTCGAAAACAGGCCATGCCAGGCTTCGGGAGGAATTGAGCCGCCTGGAAAAAAAAGACCGCATAGAAGTGATCAGTGCCATTGAAGAGGCAAGAGGGCATGGCGATCTCAAGGAAAATGCCGAATACCACGCGGCGAAAGAACGCCAGGGATATATTGAATCACGGATCAGGGAACTGAAGGATAAACTCGGCAGGGCGGAAGTCATAGACTGCTCCCGGATTTCTAAAGACCGAGTCGTCTTTGGGGTAGCGGTAACTGTCGTTGATATAGATACTGATGAAGAGATGAACTATCAACTCCTTGGTCCGGAAGAAGCGGATATAAAGCAGGGGACTATTTCTGTTTTATCCCCCTGGGGAAAGGCTATGCTCGGCAAGAGGCCGGGGGATGAAGTACAGGTCAAGACACCTGGAGGAATACGGCAATTGGAGGTTATAGAGATCGGTGAGGGGAAGATCGTCTGATTCCGGAATTTATTTTGTCTTCAGTCCGTAAAGGAAAATTGAACAGATCTGTTCCGCAGCCTCCCCGGGACTGTAGCGGGGATTTGGTTGGAGGATCCAGTGACGAGCCATTTCGTCAAGGGCACCGAAATATGCTCTCTTGGCGATACCCGGAAGAACATCTTTTCTGAATTGCTCTCTCTGTTGTCCTTGGCGGACGATCTCTGAGATTATATCTATATACTCGACAAATTTTGTTTTCCGGTACTCCTTGATGAAACTGGTACTTTGTCTGAGCTCCATCTGCAGTACTTCCACAAGTTCCTTGTTGTCTCTCAGGAGATTTAAATAGTGGTGGGCAAAAGCAGCCAGCATTCTTTCAGGATCAGTCTCCTTGTCGATCAGTTTTCTCACCTCGGAGATGATTTTATCAATTTCTTCTTCAAAAAGAGAAAGCAGGATATCGTACTTGTTGTTGAAATATAGATAAATCGTCCCGTCAGCGACCCCGGCTTCCTTGGCAATGTCAGCAATCCTGGCATTAAAAAAGCCTTTATCGGCAAAGACTTTGATGGCCGCTCTGATGATCTTGTCGTGTTTGTCAGCAGATTTCATTTGAACTGCATGATTGGTTTATGAGTCCGGGTGAGTTAGGCGCGTAAGGCTGTCTTACCGATAATGTCATCTCTCAGCAGTGAAATTTCAGGCTAAATATTTGGGGGCCGCTGGTGTCGGTCTTAGCTAAAAAAAGAAATACTTTTCGGCAGCTATGAAATTGCGTTGCAGCCGCAGAAGTCTTAGGATAATAAAAGAATGAGTCATCATTCATTGACAGCAAAATAGATTTTACCCATGGTATTGTCAAGAAAAAAACTGCTTTATTCGTTATATTTAAGTAATTACAGTTAATTAAAATCAGCGGTAGATGTTGAACTGGATAAAGGTAACTGATCCGGATAAGAAACCAGCGGAGGAATTCTCTCACCTCTCTGGACTCTGTGCTGCAATCAACAAGGATTAAAAGGAGTCAGTCCGTCATGAAAGTTTTGGTAGTCGGTTCTGGTGGCAGGGAACACGCTCTGGTATGGAAATTGTCCCGAAGCAGAAGAATCACTGAAATTTTTTGTGCTCCCGGGAATGGAGGAATCGCCGATCTGGCCAGTTGTGTGGATATAAGTGACCGTAATATAAAGGAACTGGCCAGCTTTGCCGAATCCAATGTCATCGACTTGACCGTGGTCGGGCCGGAGACGCCCCTGGTGGAGGGTATCGTCGACGCTTTTACGGAAAAGGGATTGCGGATTTTCGGACCGGGACGCCATGGTGCGCGTCTTGAAGGAAGCAAGGCTTTTAGCAAGGAGTTGATGGAGAAATACGGAATTCCCACCGGCAAATATCTTGCCTGCAGAAATCGTGAGGAGGCATTTGCGGGTCTTAAATCCATGGAGATGCCTGTGGTTGTCAAGGCAGATGGATTAGCTGCGGGAAAAGGAGTGATCGTTGCCCGGAATGAGGCCGAGGCCATGGCAGCTATTGATAAGATTATGGCGGACAGGGAATTCGGGGAGGCAGGCAATATCGTTATCCTGGAAGAGTTTCTCAAAGGACGGGAGGCTTCGTATATTGTTTTCACCGATGGGAGGACCATCCTTCCTTTACCGTCGTCACAGGACCATAAAGCCGCCTATGACGGTGGTAAAGGACCTAATACAGGGGGAATGGGAGCCTTTTCCCCATCTCCTCTGATAGACGGGGTCCTTGAGCGTCGTATTCTCAACGAGATTATGATCCCCACAGTTGAAGCCTTGGCCAATGAAGGTTCACCTTTTAAAGGTCTACTTTATGCCGGTCTCATGATCGACGAAGGGAACCCTGTCGTTCTGGAATTCAACTGCCGGTTGGGAGATCCGGAAGCCCAACCGCTTCTCATGCGTCTGGAGAATGACATAGTTGATATCTTTGAGGCGGTTATTGATGATCGTCTCGATGAAATAACTCTCCAGGTTGATCCCAGACCGGCTGCCTGCGTGGTTATGGCTTCCGAAGGATATCCCGGAGCCTATGAGAAAGGAAAGCTGATAAAAGGTCTGGACAAGACTTCCGATATGGAAAATATCGTTGTTTTCCATGCAGGGACTACCAGGGCGGACGGCGATCTGGTGACCAGCGGAGGAAGAGTACTGGGGGTCACAGCTCTGGGAGAGGATATGGATGAAGCAGTGGAAAAGGCATACAGGGCGGTCGATATGATCTCTTGGCAGGGTTGTTTTTATCGTCGGGATATCGGCCGGAAAATCCCGGGTGGACCGAAACGCGAACCACTGGTCGGCATCGTTATGGGAAGTGATTCTGATCTGCCGGCCATGATCGCCGCAGTTGATTTTTTTAAAGCCATGGATATTCCTTTCGAGATTTCCGTGGCCTCAGCCCACCGTACTCCTGCAAGAGCGACATCTTATGCTGAGGGTGCCAGAAAGAGAGGGCTTAAGATCATTATCGCCGGGGCTGGAATGGCCGCTCACCTTGCCGGGGTTATGGCTGCCCATACGACTCTGCCGGTAATCGGCGTCCCCATGGAGGCCGCCTCCCTGAGGGGGTTAGACGCTCTCCTGTCCACTGTCCAGATGCCTCCTGGTATTCCCGTAGCCACTATGGGAATTGGCAAATCCGGCGCCAAAAATGCGGCAATTCTGGCCGCGCAGATACTTTCTCTGGAAGATGAACGGCTGGCCGGCAGACTCCAGGATTTTAAAGAGGAAATGGCCCGCAAGGTGGAAGAGGCAGACAGCAAACTCGACAGTGTAAGGAGTACTGAGTAAGATCAGTAAATACTCTTCAGCCTTGAACAGGGAACGGGAAACAGAAGCGGCGGCTGAAATTATTAAACGGGGGGGAGTGGTGGCTTTCCCTACTGAAACCTATTATGGTCTTGCTGTAGATCCCTTCAACCCGAAAGCTCTGAAAAAGTTGTTCGAGCTCAAGAGCAGGCCTGAGAATAAGCCGGTGCTCCTGCTGATTGCCGAATTAGGACAACTTGAACTGTTGGTCTCGGAAATTCCCACTGCATTCCAGCCTCTCGTTAAGCTGTGGCCCGCAGCCCTGACTCTGATTTTTAAAGCCCAACCTAACCTTTCCCCTCGTCTCACTGCCGGAAGCGGCACCGTTGGTGTCCGTATATCCCCTCATCCGTTGGCCGCATCTCTGCTAAAACATGCAGGAAGACCGATTACTGCCACCTCCGCCAATCTCTCCGGTGAAGAGCCGGCAACAAAGCCGGTTGAGGTTGAAGAATCCTTCGGCCGCGCTCTTGATTATCTTTTGGATGGAGGGATTACAGAGGGCGGAGCTCCTTCTACTTTGGTGGGGCTTGAAGCTGAGAGTCCCGTGCTGCTGAGAAGGGGAGCCTTCCCGGTGACCAGGATAGAACGAGCCATCGGCGGCAGGATCAGGGTCAGGAACTGAAGGCCTGAAGACATTGAGGCCGGGAAGGTCTGAGAAACGACCTTTCCGGCCTCAATGGGTTTCTTCACTCTTTGAATTCAGCAATCAGGGCGCTGATGCTTTCTTTGGCGTCGCCGAAGAGCATCCTGGTATTCTCCCCGAAGAAGAGTTCGTTTTCTATTCCGGCAAAACCGGGATTCATGGAACGTTTGAGGACGATGACGGTTTTGGCGCGGTGAACTTCGATTATGGGCATGCCGTAAATAGCGCTTGATTCATCGTCCAATGCCGCGGGGTTTACCACATCGTTGGCCCCTATAACCACGGCTACGTCAATTGAGTCCATCTTGGGATTAATGTCATCCATCTCTATGAGCTGGTCATAAGGAACGTTGGCTTCGGCCAGAAGGACATTCATGTGCCCCGGCATCCGGCCGGCCACCGGATGGATAGCATACTGCACTTCGGTACCGTTTTCTTCCAGCAATTCTCCAAGCTCCCTGACCTGGTGCTGAGCTTGGGCTACAGCCAAACCGTACCCGGGAATGAAGGCCACGGAATCAGCCGCCTCCAGCATATAGAAGACATCTTCGGCACTGGCCGGTTTGACCTCGCCATGCTGTTCTCGACCTCCAGCCTTGCTCGAAACTGCACCGAAACCGCTGAAGAGGACATTGCTCAGAGAACGATTCATGGCTTTGCACATGATCTGGGTAAGAATCAGACCGGCGGCACCGACCAGGGAACCAGCTACGATCAGGATGTTGTTATGGATTACAAAACCAGCGGCACAGGCTGCCAGACCGGAATAACTGTTCAGGAGTGCGATAACCACGGGCATATCAGCGCCGCCGATCGGGATGACAAAGAGGACCCCGAAAATCAAGGCAATTACGATAAGGCTGAGGAGCCAGAGATAACCTGTGCCAGGATTCATGGCAAAGAGGACGGCCACCAGCAGGGCGCCAAGGAGAATGAGAATGTTAACTACCTGCTGTCCGCTGAAAAGATATGGTTTACCCGGGATTTTCTCGCTGAGTTTGCCGTAGGCAATTAAGCTTCCGGAAAAAGTCACTCCACCTATCAAGATGGATAAAAGTATGACTATTGCCGTGAACAGTGAGGGAGGGGTCGCTCCATAGTATTTGCTGACGAATTCGAACCAGGCCAGGAGAAGGCTGGCTCCACCTCCGAAACCATTGAAGATCGCAACCATTTCGGGCATGGCGGTCATGGCCACTCTCTTGGCTGCCAGGATGCCGATTACCGCACCAATTGCCATCCCTAAGAGTATCCACTGATAGTCCAGACCCTGGGAGAAGAGAACCATTACCACGGCCAGCAGCATCCCTGCCGCAGAAACCATATTCCCTTTGCGGGCGGTAGCGGGAGAACTCATCATCTTCAGGCCGAAGATGAACAGGGCCGCCGATATTACATAGCTGAAGTTTATAATCAGGTTGAGACTCATTTACTACCTCCCTCTTTCTTCTTGAACATGGAGAGCATGCGATCTGTGACGACATAACCCCCGAAGACATTGATGCTGGCCATAGCTACTGCCGCGGTTCCGAGAATGATGCCCATGGTCGTCTGTCCCTGCTGCAGTGAGGCTATGGTTCCGATCAGGGTTATCCCCGATATGGCGTTTGAGCCGGACATTAAGGGGGTGTGCAGAGTTGAAGGAACTTTTGATATTACTTCAAAACCAAGAAAGATGGAGAGTAGAAGTACAAAGGTAAGAAATACGGCTGTCATATCATCCTCACTTGTTTACAATACTTTTATACGTTTCGCTGTAGATCTGCCCCTTATGGGTTATAAGGCAGCCCTTGAATATGTCGTCTTCCGGATCCAGGTTAAAGGTTTTGTTTTCCTTGTCCCAGAAATGGCCGATGAAGTTGGTCAGGTTGGCCGAATACATCTGGCTGGCATGAACAGCCACTCTCCCGGGGAGGTTGCCATAGCCGATAATTTTAACACCGTGGACTTCAGCCACCTTATCCAGTTCTGAACCTTCTACATTGCCGCCGGTTTCCACTGCCATATCAACTACGATACTGCCCGGCCGCATTCTTTTGATGATGTCAGCGGTAACAATCCGAGGGGCTGGTCTACCGAAGACCTGGGCGGTGGTAATGACTACATCGGCCATGGCACAGGATTTGGCCATGCCCTCCTGTTGTTTCTTTAATTGCTCTTCAGTCAAGGCTTTGGCGTAACCGTCTTTTGTCTGACCGGTCTCACCAAGGTCAATTTTTACGAACTTGGCTCCCAGGGATTCAACCTGTTCTGCCACAACCGGTCGGGTATCGAAGGCTTCAACTCTGGCACCCAGCCGCCTGGCTGTGGCTATGGCCTGCAGACCGGCTACCCCTACTCCGATAATAAAAACCCTGGCTGGCTTGATAGTGCCTGCAGGAGTGGTGAGCATGGGAAAGATCTGGTCCAGCTCACGGGCTGCCTCGATCACGGCGACATACCCCCCGAGATTTGCCTGTGAACTCAGGGCGTCCATCTTCTGGGCCACTGTAGACCGGGGAATCATCTCCAGACTCACCGCTTCTATTTCACAGGAGGCGAATTTGTCTATCAGTTCTTTTTCATTGAAAGGATCAAGGTAGCTGACATGGATAGCCCCTTTTTTCATGAGTTCAATTTCTTCCACCGGCGGTTTGCGCAACCGGAGGATCATGTCCGCTGAACCAAGGAGTTCTTTGCGGTCGGAACCCACCGAAGCCCCGGCCTTTTCATAATCTTCATCCGAGTAGCGGCAGGTTTCACCAATGCCTGATTCCACAATAATTTCTGCCCCGTTTTTAACGAGGTTTGCAACGGATGCCGGAATGAGCGGTACCCGTTTTTCATCTGTTAACGTTTCTTTTAAGGCAACTATTTTCATGGGCAATTTCCTCTCCGTGCATGGTGTTGTGAGTAATAAGCTGCATGTCGCATCAGGTCAGACCTGTCATACAACCTGGAACTCAACAACAGTTTTCAACCTCTAACTGACAGAATCTGAATGATTGCCGGCTCGGGGAATGGAGAAATGCAGTAACGACCAGCCGCCGCCGCATAAGATTAACTTCTTGAATTTATAACAAATGGGTTATTATTTGCAATATGTTAAACGAAAAAGAAAAATAAAACGGTTCCGGCTTACCTGTCGGTGAGAAAACCATCATTGCTGAGAGAGGGCAACAAAACTATAATCAAGGGTAAATCGGAGGGAAAAGATGCCACCAGGATCTAACGTGTCTCTCATCAAAAATGGTCTTACTGTGATTGCCGCCATTGCGGTTCTTGTCTGCCTGCCCCTTGGGGGCGTGCTGGTGGCCGGCAAACCGCTGGCCAGATATCTGGAGTTTCCCCCGACAACCAGATACGTGGAACATGCTTCTTTTTCCTGGCCCGTTTTCCTCGTCATCCTTTTCATCGTTCTGGCGGCGGTTAGTCCTTTTCTTATACGGTTTTTCAATTATCACAACCGGAACGGACCTACCGGACCCGGACAAGGTAAGGCGAAAGCATCTTTTCCCTGGTGGGGCTGGGGAGGGCTCTGTCTGCTTGCGGTCTCCTGGATCCTGGCGTGGAGCCGCCTGTCCTGGTTTGCTCCCTGGCAGCCTTACACCTATTTTCCACTCTGGCTGGGATACGTCATAACGGTCAACGGCCTCTGCCTGAGGCGGGCCTCTGAAAGCCCGCTTACTCGTAACCCTTCGTTTTTTCTTATCCTTTTTCTGCTAAGTGGTATTTTCTGGTGGTATTTCGAGTACCTGAACCGTTTTGTGCAGAACTGGCATTACCTGGGAGTTGCAGATTTCTCCACCGTAGAATACGTTGTTCATGCCACCTTGTGTTTTTCCACGGTTTTGCCGGCAGTCTTGTCGACCAAGGAATTCCTTGAAAGTTTCCCGCGACTTCTCAGGCCCTTCGACGCTTGGTTCAGTGTCAATCCGACCTGGCAGCCAGTGAGGAAAAAGATAGTCATGGTTCTGTTTGCAATTACCACTCCGGCCCTCTTCTTCCTGCCGATACTTCCGGAATATCTTTTCCCCTTTCTCTGGATTTCGCCTCTTTTCATAATCAGCGGCTTTCAGATCCTCAGAGGGAAGAAGACCATTTTTGCCTCATTGAAAGAAGGGGACTGGAAAACCATCGTATCCTCAGCTTTAGCAGCCCTCATCTGTGGATTTTTCTGGGAGTTGTGGAATGCAGGCAGTCTCGCCCACTGGGAGTATTCCATTTCCTTCGTGGAACGTTTCCATCTTTTCGAGATGCCTCTTCTCGGTTATGCCGGTTATCTCCCCTTTGGCCTGGAATGTGTGGCCTTTGTCCGTTTTGCAGAAAGCGTGACAGGCAATTTCCGTCAAACCAGCTGACCACTGTTTTTGTGTTTCCCTCTTTTCGGTTGGGTACCCGGCTGGTTGTTACCTCGGGGCTTCATAGCCGTTGACTATCCCCTGAGGAGTCAGAACGAGCTGCCAGAGCTGGTTTTTACGGGCCCGAAACGATCCTGCGCAGCAGAGAAGATAGTATTTCCACATTCGGTAGAAGCGTTCATCGTAATCGTTTTTCAGCTCTTTCCAGCTCTCTTCAAAGTTTTGAAACCAAGCCATCAGGGTGGTGTCGTAATCTGCTCCGAAATTGTGCCAGTCCTCAATGACAAATCTACCCTCAACCGCCTCGGTAATCTGCTTTGGCGAGGGTAGCACGGAATTGGGGAATATGTACTTGTTAATCCAGGGATCTATCCGGACGTTGGAGCGGCTTCCCCCTATGGTGTGAAGGAGGAAAATGCCGTCTTTCTTCAGAAGATTTCTGGCCGTCTCCATGTAAATCCCATAATTTTTGTACCCCACATGCTCAAACATACCTATCGAGAAGATCCTGTCAAATTCACCATATAGCTTCCGATAGTCCTGGAGTTTGATGGTCACGGGCAGGTTCCGGCACCTCTGTCTGGCCAGGGCGGCCTGTTCTTTGGAAATGGTGACTCCCACCACTTCAGCCTGATAGCGCCTGGCTATGAAACGGGCGGCCCCTCCCCAGCCGCATCCTATGTCCAGAACTTTCATCCCCGGTTTGATATCGAGTTTGCGGCAGATAAGGTCGAGTTTATGCTCCTGGGCTTCGTCAAGATCTGCAGCCTCTTTCCAATAACCGCAACTGTACATGAGCCGTTTATCCAGCATTTTCTTGTATAAGTCGTTACCTATATCATAGTGATGTTCTCCGACCTGGTAGGCCCTGGCTATTTTCTGGAAGTTGTAGATCTTGGCCAGCAGGCAGTTGCTGATATCGGAGAGGCGGCAGAAGCAACTGTCTATACTTGCCATGAAAATACGGTGAAAAAACTCATCCAGCTTTTCGGCGTCCCACCAGCCATCCATGTAGGATTCGCCTAAGGCCATGGAGCCTTTGGCCATGACTCTCGGATAAAAATCTTCATTGTGAACCTGTGGATCCCATGGATGGTCTCCATTTATGGTAATACCCGTCGGTGCTAGTAACTCTTCTATTTTCGCTTTGTATTTCCCGTTGCGCATGACTCTGTTTTTTCAGGATTCATTACCACTGGAATTGGTGAGATTTCATATCATTGGCTCTGTCTCGCTCATTTTACCAAAAAACGCGGAGGTTGCAAAATCTAGCCGAATTGCAAGAAATCCTATTTCACTTGACAACCGCGAGGTTTCGATGTAGTGAAAGGAGTCGGGCGCAAAACCAGCCAGATATCCGGAACAACAGCTTCTGAGAGAAAAGGGAAATTTTCTGACGGGGTTTATTGCCTGTCAAGTAGATTTTGAAGGAGTAAGAAATGTGTCGATTGGCTTTGAAAACCGCCAGTGAATCATTCTCACCTTTCGAGGTGCTGCAGGCTATGGAAGCCATGCAGGAAGGTTATGACGGCAGTGGATTGGGTCTTCTCCTGCGAGGACTCAAGTTCAGTGATTACAACTATAATGCTAAGGATCCGGTTCTGTCGGGCATCGCCCACACGGACAAGGCCTTGAAAAGACTCGATCATTACATGCAGGAAAATGGTTTCAAGCTCAAGTATGATCATGAATTTGAAACTGATTTGAGAAAGATAGAGGCTACGGACAGAGCTAAATACATTCTGCGAGTATACAGAATTCCGGAATCCTGGGACGACCTGAGTCAGGATGATATCGATTACAAGCTGATGATGACCCGTCTGGCCCTCAGGCGTGATGGAGAAGAGCATGGCGATGACCTTACCGCCTTTTCCTTCTGGCCTGATGTTGCCCTGATTAAGGAAGTAGGATGGCCGCTCGCCGTTGGTGAGGCTCTGGGGCTTGATTCAGGCAGGATTAGATCACGGGTCTGTATGGCCCAGGGCAGGCAGAACACCAACTGGGGAATAAACCTTTATGCCTGTCATCCTTTCTTTATCCAGGGAATCGCCACCATGACCAACGGTGAAAATACGGCCTTCATCCCCATTAAAGACTGGCTGACCGGTAAAGGCTTTCCTGGATATACCGGTTATCAGTCGGACAGCGAGGTCTTTGCTCATATCCTCCATTATACGGTCAAGCAGCTTAAGCTTCCTCTGCAAGCCTACAAGCACATCATGACCCCCCTAAAAAACGAAGAGCTGGCTGAACATCCCCAGGGTGATTTCCTTCTCGGACTGCGCAATGTCTGTCGCCGGCTCGTAATTGATGGTCCCAACGCGGTCATGGGTTCTCTGCCTGATGAAACCTGCCTCCTGGTCATGGATCATAAGAAACTCAGGCCTGCCACCATTGGCGGCAAGCCGGGAAAATGGGCTATGGCTTCCGAGATGTGCGGTGTAGACGCCATGATTCCCGAGCGTGATCGGGAACTTGATTTCCAACCCATGCGTGAACATTCAATAATTGTCCCTCCAGATAGACAGGAGTACGTTGTATGGTCTCAGTTCAATCAATTCCCACTGCCCCAGGCAGCTTAGCCCCCAGCGATTTTCATTGGATCATAGAGCACCGGGAAGAACGGTGCACCCTGTGCGGTCGCTGTACCTCTGTATGCCCGGTAAGTGCCATAAATCTGAAGTTCATGCGCAAGCGGCTGCCCAAGCTGGTGCTGAATGCCAGTGACAGAGGCAGCACCTATCAGAGTTTTGTCGGCATCCGTCAGAAGACAGAAATTGTGAATCGTTGCATTGGCTGCGGTACCTGCGCCCTGGTCTGCCCTAATGAGGCTATCAAACCGGTGGTTAATCAGACCAGTGATCGATTGAAGTTTTTCACCTCCCCCAAGGGTGATGCCTGGAAAAGAGGAGGGCGGCGCAATGAGACCGGAGTAAGTCTTCTGGACCGGATCGTTTTCGACCGGATCTCCATGCTGACCGATCCTGCTCTGGATGCTGGCAGGCATGAATTTTTCATGAATACCCTGCTGGGCCGGATCCTGCCGCCTGAAGAGTATGTGCGCCGCCAGGCATCAGGGGAATGGATTCCCCCTGTCCGGGAAATATTTCCTTTTATCATAGGTTCCATGTCTTTCGGGGCCCTGTCTCCCAATATGTGGCTCGGCCTTCTCCAGGGAGTGGCCTATTGCAATGAAGTTCTTGATATTCCGGTCGTTATGGCCACCGGGGAAGGGGGATGCCCCCCTTGGGTGCTGAAGAGTCCTTACCTTAAGTACATAATTTTGCAGATTGCTTCCGGGTATTTCGGCTGGGATGAAATTATCCGGGCCATTCCGGAGATGCAGTGTGATCCGGCCGCCATCGAGATCAAATATGGCCAGGGAGCCAAGCCGGGAGACGGCGGTCTTCTCATGTGGCATAAAGTAAGTCAGCTGATTGCCCGTCTCCGCGGGGTACCCCAGGGAGTGGATCTGCCTTCACCCCCGGTTCATCAGACACTCTACTCCATTGAAGAGTCGGTCATGAAGATGATCCAGACCATGTCCATGGCCTGGGATTTCCGGGTGCCGGTCTATCCCAAAATTTCAGGAAGTACCTCGGCCAAATCGGTCTTAAACAATCTGGTCCGTAACCCCTATGCCTCTTCTCTTTTGATAGACGGAATTGATGGCGGAACAGGGGCTGCCTACAATGTCAGTATGGATGCCATGGGCCATCCGGTGGCCTCCAATCTGCGGGAGTGTTACCTTGACCTCTGCGCCCAGGGAAAACAGAACGAAATACCGCTGTTCGCAGCCGGCGGTATAGGGAAGAACGGTAATGTTACCCAGAACGGTATGTCGTTGATCATGCTTGGAGCGAGCGGTGTCCACATGGGTAAGTATATCATGCAGGCGGCCGCCGGCTGTCTGGGCAGTGAACAGAACCGTTGTAATATTTGTAACATCGGGCTTTGTCCCAAGGGGATAACCAGCCAGAATCCCAAACTGTACCGTCGTCTTGACCCGGACAGGGTTGCAGAACGGGTAGCGGAAACTTTTATGGCCATCCGCACCGAAATGAAGAAGATTATGGCTCCTCTGGGACGTTCCCAGAGCCTGCCCATCGGCATGTCTGATGCTTTGGGTATCAACGACAAGTCTGTCGCGGATCGACTGCAGATCAAATATGTGTGTTAAGGGGTCCATGCAGGTTGTAAGTAACATACTCGGATAACGCTTTATCCAGCCTATTCTTCTTGCTTGAAGTAATCTGCCCCCTGATCTCATCCGGTCCCTTTCTCTGGTTCGTGTCAACGATCTCTTTCCTCAGAGAGACAGGAAAAATAGATGAAGCATCAGGGAACCTCTTTTCCCAACTTGCGAGGTTATTAACCTTGCCAACAAAGTCGATGTCGCCGATATAAGCACTGTTAGACAGTGCTACCGCGAATTA
This sequence comes from Desulfobia sp., assembly GCA_041641775.1. GTDB lineage: Bacteria > Desulfobacterota > Desulfobulbia > Desulfobulbales > SURF-16 > JAWLDV01. The sequence continues at coordinate 19,153 of JBEPXR010000008.1, forward strand.
AATTCAGAACTACAAAATCAGAACCAAGAAGCTGACATGAGTGAAGCAATAACCATTAAGGGAATAGATGAAAACGGCCAGAGGATAAGCTCCAAGGATTTCGAAGACCTGGTACAGAAGGCCTATGAGCAGACCGACAAGCTTGTCCTTGAATCCTATGGTCAACATAATGTCGCCGGTCGGCTCAAGACAGGGGGCAGAAAGATTCAGGTGGAGGTCAACGGTCCCTGCGGTCAGCGCCTGGGAAGCATGGGCATGCCCGGAACCAAGATTATCTGCAATGGTCCGGTCTCGGACGATGTCGGTTATTTAAATATAGGTGCCGAGATCACTGTGCTGGGGCATGCTACCAACGGCGCCTGTAATGCCATGGCCGAGGGCAAAGTCTATGTAAAAGGCTCTATTGGTGCCCGGGGGCTGACCATGACCAAATGGAATCCGGAACACAACAGGCCGCAGCTTTGGGTTCTGGGTTCGGTGGGCGACACCTTTGCCGAGTTTAACTGCGGCGGAGTCGGCATAGTCTGTGGAATCGATCCAAAGAAACCGGATAACGTACTCGGTTATCGGCCTTGCGTGGGCATGGTCGGCGGTTGGATCTATTATCGGGGGAAGACGGACCACAGTTATGACAGGAGCAGCGTCCGGGCGGTCCTGCCTGATGATGAGCAGTGGCAGTGGCTGGTTTCCCGTCTTCCGGCCTATCTTGAGAAGATAGGCCGGATGGATCTGCTGGACACTCTTTCAGTCAGAGAAGGCTGGAAGATGCTTGAATCCATCCCTCCTCAGGAGAAGGCCCTGTCTTTTTCAGGCCCCCTGCCGATGGAGGATTTCCGCAGAAACTACTGGGAAAAGACATTTGGTGGAGATCCCATTCGTGATCTGGCTCCAGGCCTTGATCGTTCTCCCATCGGGATGATCGAAACAGGAGATCTGCGCCGAAGGAGGCCGTTCTGGTCCAATCAGGAGTCCGCAGCCCCTTGTACCTATTATTGTCCGGTACATATTCCCACTATAGAGCGACTTCGCCTCCTCCGGGAAGGGAATGAAAGAGAAGCCTACGATCTGGTTCTGGAGTACACACCATTTCCGGCTTCGGTCTGTGGTTCAATCTGCCCCAATCTATGCATGCAGAACTGCTCACGCCAGGTGATTGACAGCAGTATCGATGTGCGCCGGCTGGGGAGATCCGCCCGGGATCATAATCCCCCGGAAGTGAAGGAAAATCTCAACAAGAAGGTTGCCATTATCGGTGGCGGTCCCGGTGGGATGAATGCCGCCTGGCAGCTGGCCAGAAGCGGAGTGGAGACCCATATTTATGAACGGAGTGATCAACTCGGCGGCAAACTCGCCCAGGTTATTCCCTGGGAAAGGCTGCCCAGGGCCATCTGGGAAACTGAGATCGATCGCTTCATGCGGACACCCAATATTAATGTTCATTTTAACGAAAATATAACCAGAGAGCGCTTCCAGGAGATAAAAGACCAGCACGATTATGTCATCGTGGCGGTGGGTACCCATGAGCCCAGAACCATACCCTTCCCAGGTCACGAAAAGGTAAAACCCGCTCTTGATTTTCTCAAGGAAGCCAAGAGCGATAACCCGCCCCAAATGAGCGGCCAGGTGGTTGTTATCGGGGCCGGTAATGTAGGTTGTGACGTGGCCTGCGAATGCTATCGCCTGGGAGCGGATCAGGTGACTCTGGTCGATATCCAGAAGCCCCTGGCTTTCGGGGCCGAGAAAAAGGCGGCCGAGGCTCTGGGCGCCAAGTTCCGCTGGCCGGTTCACACCAAGGAGGTAATCGACGCAGGCCTGATAGATGCCGATGGTGAACTGATCCCGGCTCAGACGGTGATCATTTCCATCGGTGATGTCCCGGCTCTGGGATTTTTACCTGATTCCGTGGAAGTATTAACCGTTGGCGGGGCGGGCTGGGTGAAAACGGATGAGGCCTGCAGGACTACAGACTCCAAGATATTTGCTGTCGGTGACGTGGAAAAACCCGGTCTGGCTACCAACGCCCTGGGAGCCGGGAAAAACGCGGCCCATGCCATAGTCGCCGAGATCAAGGGAGAGGAATGGCAGCCCTTCAGGGATGATGTAATCAGGATAGAGAGCTTGACCGAAGCCCATTATGAACCAGCCAGTTGCCCCGGTTCAACAGATATGGACGAGGCTGAGCGCTGCATGAGCTGCGGAACCTGCCGGGATTGCCATCTCTGTGAAACCATCTGTCCAACCAGTGCCATCAGCCGGGAAAAACTGATGGGAGACGAATACCGCTATGTTTCCGATGACGAAAAATGCATCGCCTGTGGCTTCTGTGCTGATACCTGCCCCTGCGGGGTTTGGGTCATGCAGCCATTTAATTAGGAATTTTAGAAGTGAGAAATTCTGGAATCAGCAAAGGTCTATCCGGTGCAATTCCCACCAGGATAGCAGCGACACAGTCAAACTGAGTTGTCCTTATAGACCTCCGGATTTTCAGTTCGTCATTTCTCATTCGCAATTCTTTTGGATCATCCCCTCTGGATAGGTCTCATTTTTTTCCTGGCCGGCTTTACCCAGGGGGTATCGGGCTTTGGTGCCGGCCTGGTGGCCATGCCTCTGCTCCTTCTTTTCATGGAGGTTAAAGAGGCGGTTCCCTTCTGCATGCTCAACGGGCTGGCCATTACCCTGATCCTTTCCCTTCAGCTCAGAAAATCCGTGGAATGGAGCAGGGTAAGACCGTTATTCTGGGGCTGCCTGCCGGGCATCGTACTGGGAGGCCTTTTTCTTCGGGGAGCTGACAACCGTCTCCTGGAAACCCTTCTCGGCCTGTTGATTATAGCTTATTCCCTTTATTCTCTCCTTTCTGCACCTAAGCCCCGGCGAATGCATCCAGCCTGGCCTGTTTTGGCTGGTTTCGGAACCGGGATTATCGGCAGCGCCTTCAGTGCCGGCGGTCCTCCCACCATAATCTATATTACCCTTACCGGGTGGGATAAGGATGAAATAAAGGCAACTCTTTCGTATTTTTTCTTTATTACCGGTATATTTATTGCCATGGGGCATGTTCTTTTCGGCCTGACCACCCGTCAGGTCCTGGCCGGTCTGCCATTGTCTCTTCCCTTTGTGGTCGCAGGGGTCGGCGCAGGAGTACTAATGTATAAACGGATACCGCAGAAGATATATATAAGGCTCATCCTTTTCCTGCTCATCGGAGTCGGTCTGCTGATGATCCTGGTTTGAGAGAAGTGGATGCTTATTCTGAAATGTGCGGCCTGTAAACAGAAATTGTGGCGCTATGACAAGATCGGACCGGGGGCGGTCTTGCGCTGCCATAAATCCAGAATCGACAGAGTTTATGGCAGCACAGAAATGGATGGCAGGAAGTTGAAGTGCTCCTGCGGTCTGGAATTGGGAATAGATAAAGGAAGTTTTTACAAAATGGTCGCTAAATCTTTTACCTGTTCCGGCACTAAAAGAAACAGATAAATATTATTCATCCTCTTTCACGAAAACAGGGGCTGCGCGCCGCCCAGTTTGTCCTTCCTTACTCTGTGTGTTCCCCCAGGAGGCAGTCGGCAACATCTCCTGTCTCTGCTGATCAGAGGAACACGATCACGATAGGCGACTGCATGCCTGCAAAAAGCGGAAAAGACGATAAGCATATCAGCTGGTGCAGCCCGTAATCATGGTGTCAGGCAAAGGAAATTTCCAGAACCTCCTTGATGCCGCCGACATAGTGAAACGTCACTTGC
>JBEPXR010000009.1:0-22694 GCA_041641775.1 Desulfobia sp.
TTGATTCTGTTGGACGAATCAAGGGCCTCGTTGAGGTCTTCAATCGAGTCGTAGAGAATTTCGATGACGTACTTGGCGTTATGGGCAAAGGCGCCTGGATCTTTCTGGGATGCCTGGTAGTTGAAGGTGGCCTTGACCAGGCGGGCCGTCCAGGAGTCGTACTGATTGCTGAAAGCGGATTCTCCGGAGTCGACCCTGCCATTGCCGTTTGTGTCTACAAACCAGTATGGGTATGATTGGGGATCATAGATGATGGGATTGTTCAGGACACTGGCAGTATAACGTTTGATGGCGATGTAGAGTCTGGCCTGCAGGGTCGCTATCTCTCCGGCAACACCTTCAGCGGTATTACCGTCCCCATCATAGTCCATCCTGGAGCCGGCCATCCTGATGTCATGCAGGTCATTCACACTGTTGACCCCGGTATGGCAGTCATTACATTCACCGACCTTGATCTCCAGGGAATGGACATCGTGGCAGTCCACACAGGCGGTGTATCCTTCAGCATGGTCGAATTTATGGTCATAGACCTTGCCGTCGTACTGGTAGTAGCCGTGGGCTTCCGCTCCGTAGAGAGTGGCACCTGTAGCGAAGTAGTGGATGTTGATGAAGCCCAGATCGTCACTGACCTCGTCATCACCGGTAACCCCGGAAGCCTCAATATCCGCTTCAACATCGGGCCCTGATTCCCTGCCCTGGTGGCAGACCATACAACGGGCTTCAGGACCCAGATCGGTGATCGTTTCTCCGGAAGGGAAGGTGACTTCATCCAGAAAGGCAGCCGTTTCGTTGTGGCAGGTGTAACAGTTCACCACTGTACCGATCGGGGCCGCATTGTCGACAGCACCGGCGGCGGTGCCGTCGTCACCCAGGTAATCCCGATAGCCCGGACTGCTGTGGCATCTGGCGCACCCGGTGGAGATTTCACCGTCTTCATCCCAGTGGCTGAACGCCTCTGCGTCAGCATCGGCATGACCAGAAGACTGCCATTTGTCGACGATGGGATCGAGATTGATGGAAGATGAGTCTTGCGAAAAGGCGGGACAAGCGAAGATGAGGGAGCTCGATAAGATCCCCAAACCGGCAATAACCTTTTTCTTTACCATGAATTACCTCCTTCCGTAATGTTGAGGTTGTTGGTGTTACCAAGGTTTATATTTTGACTCGTCGCTGGCTTTTTGGGAAAATCACTGTTTCTACAATGTAGTATAGCAATATAGGGTGAATATTTGTCAAACAGTTTTTTTATCTTTTTTTAAAATATTTCTTTAAGAAAAGTGGGATATTATCCTTTTTCCATATTCTTGAGAACAAGGTTAAGTGCCTCGACTGAAATCATTATTTCTTTCAGAGACAGGGCCAGGGAGGCCATGAGCAGGAGGAGGCTGATGCCGAAAACGATCTTGCCCAGCAGTATTTCACCGGCAAAGAGGAGAAACATGCAGAAAACACAGGAGAAGAGGCTGGCTACGCCCAGGGCCTGCATGTTTTTGATCAGGAGGATGCGCTGCCTGAGGTTGCCGATCTGGCTGAGGATAGCACGATCTCCGTTACTTCGGTGTTCCTGGTGCAGAGCCCTTATCCGCGAACCTATGGCCAGAAAGCGGCTGGAGTAGGCGACCAGGAGCAGGGAGATTGCGGGGAAAAGGAGGGCGGGGGTGGTCAGGGTTATTTCCATGGTATCAACTTTCACTAGAGAGAGTTATAGGGGATGGGCTTGGTGACAATGTGAGGTAGTATTGTTGGAAACGGGAGCTACTGCAAGCGAAAGTTTTGGTTATTTGGTTCGCAAAAGTCTCTCGTAAGCCTCTACCAGCTTGAGAAAATCTTCGTGCCTGCCCCCGGCATCGGGGTGCATTTTTTTGGCTTTCCGGCGGAAAAGCCTGGTCAGTTCGGATTTGCTCATATTCTTCATCTTTTCATGGTTCTCGGAGAAAATGGTGCTCGCCTCGGAGACCTTCATCCTGGACTTGCTGTCCGGATAACGATGTTGCCTGCGGCTGTCGATAAATTGCCGTATATAATCGTTCAGGGTGCTACTGGGGCCGAAATCGTAATCAAAATAATTGACCAGATAACGAACCAGATAGGAAGGCAGCTCTGTCGTGATGCCCATCCCCTGCCAGAAGCTGTGGTCTTCCCTCAGGCTGCAGAGTTCCCTGAGAAAATACTCGTCCATCTTTTCACGGTCGAGTCCCTGGGGCATCGTGCGGGCAATACTTTCTGAAAAGTGCTGCTGCAGGTTGAAAACTGTGTAAAGATACTCCTTGATTTCACGGAACTTCAAATCCCGCTCTCTGATCAGAAAGTACTGTTCTTTCTGGTCTCTGGACATCCCCAACAGCTTGCGGCATAACTTGGGCGGCATCTGAAACAGCCGGCCCTGATCCACAGTCCCGTACCACAAATAGTGAAGCCTTCGCCTGTCGAATATGTGGATCTCGCTGGCTATCGCTTCTCGTTCTTCCTCTGTGAGATCGGGAGATCGAATCTGTCCTCCTCTTCCCCCAAATTTGTCGAGGTTATGGCGGATCTCCCGGGATGCAAAGGGCCGGAGCAGTTCTTCGAGGATTTTTTCGGGATCACCTTCAACAAAAGGTTCAACCGCCTGGATCAAGTCTTCTCTGACGTAATAGCCGCATTCGTTGACAGGAACGATGAAATCGGCCGGGTTTTTTCCCAGATGAAAAAGGTCGTGGTGAATCGGAGTGCCGGTTTCGCTGTCATAGTACGACTGGCGGATAGAGTAATCGGGGCTGGCGGCGATGATCTCTCTTGCCAGATAAATACCTTCTCTTTTCGGGAGACGGGATCTGTGAGATGAAGAGGATGTAGGCGACGGCATGGGTAGTCCTCCTGCTTGGCCGTATTCTTCGGCCCAATCGGATCGCTGGTCGGTGGAATTCCTTTTTATTATATATAGGTTAAAAGGTAAGACGGCAGAAGAAAATCCTAAAGGGGGCGCTGGTGAATAATTTACGCCTTTTCCCCTTCCTCTCATTCGTCTCAAAAGAAACCGTTTGCACAACCATGCATAACTCAATACAATTTTCTGTAGATTTCAGAAAGTAACGTATTTTTGAAAGCCTGGTTCAGCAAATCAAAAAGGAGGAGATATTCATGGATTTAAAAGATCCAAACCTGCACCTCAAACTGCAGGAGATGTGTGATTGTTACCTGGACACGTCCTACCAGGACGAATTGAACGGCGCCGCCCGTATAACCTCAAATGAAGAGTTGGAGGAGACTGCTGTCAAATATCTGGCTCTTGCTCTGATGTATGGGGTTACTGAAAAAGCGAAAAGTGTCAAGATAAAGAAGAAAAAAGGCGGGACCATCAAGGCCGGCTTGAAAAGTGACGAGAAAATTGATCTGCCTCCCCCCTCGGAGAAGCTGTTTGATGCCATGACCGAAATAATCCGTTCGATTCTCCATTTTGATGAGGGAGGAGGCGAACTTCCCCTTTCTCTCGGTCTACGCACCGGAGGTGTTGAACTGAATGTCAAGCTCAAGGAAAAAGAAGATGAAACTTCCCTGAAGTTCAAGTTTCCCAAGTGGTAATCGGTAATCAAAGCCTGAAGGCATGGGGATTGCTTTAAAGTGATCCCCGACTCAATTGTAATGTCCCAACCGGGATTGACAACAGCCGTTGAATCGGAAGATATCGCCTCTGGGGCAGATTCCCCTCACAGTAAATCAACGATGCTGTCAAAGGAAGCTTCAGCCTTGCTTACCCGGCCTTGGCTTCCTATAACGCAGTAATTTGAACTCGACAATGCTCTGGCCAATGGTTCGCCAAAGGCGCGGATATCCTCGGCCGAGCAGGCCAGGACATCGTCTCTTTCCTGTTGGATCTCCTCCTGGCTGAGCTGGCAGATATAGTCGGCAGCAGCCTGTTTTCCTTTCATGGAAGGGGTGAGAGGGGAGTCGAGGTTGCTGATCGTGCCGATAATATACTTGCGCATTTCCCTGTCGTCAGGCTGGAATTCCCTTATGTAGTCGGGAACGTGTCTGAAGGTCTCCAGGGTTTTCTCCAGGTTGGGATCACGGTAGGAGGAGAAATAGGCGGTGGAGTTGGGAATGAAGCGGGTCATGGCCCCGTAAGCCCCGCCCATCACCCGGATGGTGTTCCACAGGTAATCGGTACCGATTACCTTCTGGAGAACCTGCATGCGGTCGTCATAGGAAAAGCCGGCCTGCTCGAAATCGCAGGAGGCGGCGACGTACTGGACCTGCCCGGGGATGATGAAACCCTCATTAACCGGGGGAGCCAACGGGGTGTAATCCGCCTCTCCCTCATTCAGATCGTCCAGATCATTCACCAGGCCGCCGACCGCGTCTTCTATCCGGGGGAGATCGTCCTCCTCGCCGGTAATGGAAAGCAGCGCATTGTTCCTCCTGAATATCCTTGCGCAGAGCCTCTGTAGTCTGGTGCTGATTTCTTCACTTCTTTCCGGGAACTGTTCATCCAGTTCCTTAATAAAGTTGTAGTAGGATATCCCCCAGGTCAGTTCCTGGAAACGGCCTCCGGGAGTGAGTCCTGAAGCCAGCCGGCGTACGGCGTAGATGTGGCCGCTTTCCATTATGCTCATTTCCAGGTGGGAGCGTTCTTCCTGGATGAGTTCCTTCAAGCGTCTTGCATCGCTGAAGTCCGTTTCTTCAATTATCTCTGCCATAATTTCGGTCATCTTGGCCGTCTCATGCAGGAGGGATTTGGCCGAGATCTTGAATTTGGGATAAAATGATCTGCGGTCTCTATACTTGCTGAAGCCCTGGGGGCTGAATGAAAGCCCGCCCAAGTGAGTATTGATCTGCTTGGCCAGGGATATGTAGTCTCTTCTGGCCGTGTCGATCCGCCCCAGGACGCTTTCCAGCAGGCCAAGCCATGGGGCATCCTCAGGGGAAATATGTCCGATATCAAAATAAAGGCCCACATAGCCGATGCTGTTGGTGAACATGGGATGGGCAATTATCCTGGGGAGCTGTTTTTTCCTTTCCACCAGAGGAAGCTCTTCAGCTTTGCGGTCAATGTCATCAAGGGTGAGCAGGGGAACAGCCGCTATCTCCTCGGGAGAGTCTTTTTCCTTCTGGTACTGATGCAGCCTCCTGGTTTCCTCTACCAAGTGCTGGCGATCCTGAGCATTTAAATTCTCCTTGTAAGCCGATAGTTTTTCGGCAAGACGTCGTTCTTTTTTATTGATCAGGTCAGGCTCTGGCACCAGAGTGATCAGGGAGCAATGATGGTTATCCAGGAGATATTGGCGGATGAGTTCTTCGAAGTAGCCTTTCCCGGCCTGCTCCCGTATTCGGTTCAGCCAGGTTTCGAACCTCAGGGGTTCAAAAGGATCGCCTCCATAAAGCCAATTGCTGAGAGCCTGGAGGTTGTAGACCAGTCCCTTGGGAAAGGACCGGAAGTCTGCTTCCCGCAACTTGAATTCAATGTTGTTAAGTGAGGCTGTAATCAGGTCCCCGGGGAGTCCTTTCCGGACCAGGTCCTTCAGGGTATCCTTGACCGTCTGCAGGAAGGCCTCTTTTTTTTCCGGGGTGCTGTTTTTGACAATGATGCTTAAGACGGGCTGTCGTATCTCATTGTCAAAAGAGCTGAGGACGTCTTTTCCCAGTTCTCGGTCGAGGAGGGCTTTCCGTAAAGGAGAGGCCGGGGTCTGGAGGATAATGTGGTGCAGGATAGAGAGGCCGAAGACAGTCTGGACATCGGTTATCCGTGAAGTGACGTAGCTCAGGGCGAAATAGGTCCTGGCATCTGTTTTTTCCCCTTTTCCTATCGGGTAGGAATCAGTGATCTCTTTCCTGGCCGGAAAGGGGGATTGAACAGGTATTTCGGAATCAGGATCTTTTCTGGTGAAAGCCGAGAGGTAATGCTCGTTTAAGAAGGCAAGTTCCTTGTCTGGGTCGCCGTCGCCATACAGGTAGATGAAACAGTTGGAGGGATGATAATATCGGCGATGGAAATTGATGAATTGTTCATAGGTCAGATCGGTTATTCGTTCGGGATCTCCACCTGATTCCAGGCCGTATGGGGTATCCGGAAACAGGGAGTGTTCTATTTTACGATAGAGGGTCTGTTCGGGAGAGGAGAAGGCCCCTTTCATTTCGTTGTACACCACTCCATTATATATAAGCTCACCTTCCGGCTTTTCCAGTTCGTAATGCCAGCCTTCCTGCAGAAATATCTCTTTCTTTTCATAGATCCTGGGGTAAAAAACCGCGTCCAGGTAGACATCCATCAGGTTGTAAAAATCTTTCTCGTTGCGGCTTGCGACGGGATAACCTGTCTTGTCTGAGAAAGTTATGGCGTTTAAAAACGTATTCAGGGAGCCTTTGAGAAGTTCCAGAAAAGGCTCCCTGGAGGGATATTTGCGGGAGCCGCAAAGCAGACTGTGTTCAAGAATATGAGCGACTCCGGTATCATCCGGAGGTGGGGTGCGGAAAAAAATGGAAAATACCTTATTGTCGTCATTGTTTTTCAGATGGAGCAGACGTGCCCCGCTTTGTTCATGCTCGAGCAGGCGGGCGGCGCCGTTAGTTTCCTCTATTTCCTCTTCACGATGAAGGATGAAGCCATGTTTTTTCATAATAATTTACGTCATTTTCAGGTAGAATTATGGGTAGTTGTCTCCCAGGTCTTGTGAATCGAATACTTTCAGCAAATAGTAGTCCTGCGGCAACGGTCTGTCCATGATAATTTTTCTTTCAGAGCCGGCCCGGATAAAGGTGGTGTGGTTTGGAGGAGACATTGCCACCCAGGAAATGCAAGGGGAGGCGGCGTCTCGTAAGAAAGAACCACTTTTTATGGTAATATTTAATTCCAGTCAAGGATAAGGTCCATCCATGTTCCGTTTTCTTTCCTGCCTCCTGATAATGGCCATTTCGGTCCTGATTATATTCAGTCCTTGCCGGGCCGAGGTAGATTCACTTCCCGCTGCCTCGGGTTCAACCCAGGTCGCTGACGACCGAGGTATAGAAAACACCCTGTTGATTCTCTCCTCCCTGCTTGAGCTCCAGCAGAGTATGGAAGAAAGGATGGAAGAGATACGGGTAAAACTGGAGAAATCTTCTTCGGTCACGGAGAAAGAAAAGCTCACGGAGGAGCTGAAGGAACTCGATGAGCAACTGGCCGAGGCCCGGGAGAACTTCGAGGAGATTGCCACGGGTGTCGATACCACAATTTTTTCAGGGGAGAAACCGCGGCGCTTTGAGTGGAAGGAAGAGCTGATTGCCCTGGTCAAGCCCCTGATCATGGAACTGAAAAGCCTGACCAATCAGGCCAGGGAGAAGAGCGGATTCAGGGAGGAGCTGGAAAAATACAGGAAGCTCGAGGCCACTGCCCAGAAGGGAAGGGAGCATTTAAAAAGGCTTGCCGAGAAGACCCCGAACGAAGCTCTTCAGGACAGGCTGCAAAGTCTGGTTCCCCAGTGGAGGAACCTGGAGAACCAGCTGGAGTCCAAACTCCAGGTCGCCCGTCTCCAGCTTCGGCAGCTTGAAGCTGAAGAGACCTCTTTCATTGAATCCTCCAGCAGGATGGTCGAAGATTTTTTCCGAACCCGGGGTCTCTATCTGTTCATTGCCGTACTGGTCGTAACAACCATAGTTTTGGTCGCCAGGGTGGGCTATAAATCCCTGGTCAAGGTAATCCCGGGGTTCAAGGCCCCCCATCGCCCCTTCCACATCAGGATGATCGACATCCTCTACCGGTTTTTCACTCTATTGTTCGCCCTCCTTGGCCTCATCCTGGTTTTTTACGTTTTTGAGGACTGGGTACTTTTGAGCCTGGCCATTCTTTTCCTCATCGGTCTGGCCTGGACCCTGCGAAACGCCGTTCCCAGGGTCTGGGACCAGGTGCGATTGATGCTGAATATCGGGCCGGTTCGAGAAGGGGAGCGCCTGGTTATGTATGATGTGCCCTGGCTGGTTGAGCGTATTCACATCTACAGCACGCTTAGAAATCCGGACCTCGATGTTGAACTGCGCATCCCCATAGATGAGCTGCTGGAAAAGATTTCCAGGCCCTTCAAGAACGAGGAGTCCTGGTTCCCCTGTCGCCTTTCTGACTGGGTTATTCTGGCCGACGGGACTCATGGCAGAGTGGTCAGTCTGTCCCATGAGATGGTGGAGCTGGTGGAGCTGGGTGGAGCTCACAAGACCTATCAGACAGGTGACTTTCTGGCCCAGGCTCCCTTGAATCTCTCCATCAGCTTCCGGATCAAGGAAACCTTCGGCATGAGCTACGGTCTCCAGACCAAGGTGACCAATGAGATGCTGGAGATTCTGGAATCCTTTATCATCGAAGGACTGAAAAAAGAAGGGTATATTGAAAGCCTTCTCAACCTGAACCTGGAGTTCAACCAGGCTTCGGACAGTTCTCTGGATATTGCGGTCATTGCCGATTTTAAGGGAGAGGAGGCTTCCCGCTACAAACGGTTACGGCGCTTTATCCAAAGCTGGTGTGTGGATTGCTGTACTGCCAATAACTGGGAGATCCCCTTTCCCCAGCTCACGCTCCATCGTCCGGGCGACAAGAAGAGCTGATGAAGCTGTTTAATAAATGACGAGCCAATCATGACTAAGCAAAAAACTGAGACTACCCGGAAAAGACGCTGGTTCAGACGCAGTCTGATCCTGCTTTTCATCCTTTCGATTCTCGCCCTCTTCTTCAGCCATGGACTGCGATACCTTGCGGTAAGGTGGCTGGAGAAGCAGGGAGCCGACTCCGCTCGGATAACTTGGCTTCATCTCAATCCGCTGACCGGCTTCCTGACTGTAGAGGGTCTCCTGATCCATCACGACGGAGAGGTGGTCATGTACGATCAGGATATAGATATAAATATAAGCCTCATTGACCTGATCCATCGCCGGTTGACAGTGGAAAGGGCATCATTTGTCGGAGTGGGAATCGATATAAGACAACTTGAAGACGGGCGTTTTCAAGTTGGAGGATTGATACTTGACGGCGGAGTCGATGAACAGGAGGGGAAGGGAAAGGAGAAAAATGGAGGGGATCCCTGGGTCCTGAAGGTTGAAAATCTCCTGCTTGACCGGTGTGCGGTCTATTATGTTTCCCCGGCAGGTTCCGTTTCCCTGAAAGCGGTGGAGATGGAGATCAGGAAACTGGCTACTGACGATTCCTACGGTGAAAAGACCAGTATTTTTCTGGCCGGGGGTCTTAACCAGGCCCCCCTGCGCCTGGAAATCGAAGAACTGCAGATCAGCCCCCAACCCTTGCTGGACGGCATGATAAGAGTGAAGGATCTCGATATTTCCGGATTCAGCGGTTTTATCGGAGAAAAGCTGGAGGTGCTCAAAGGCCGGTTTTTTGCTGACGGAAAATTTTTTTTCGCTCTTACTGCAGAAAATAAAATGGATTTTTCCTATGCCGGTGGCTTCGGCTTTCGCGGCAGCAGACTGAAAACCCCGGACCGATTTGTCATTTCCGTGGATGAACTGGGCTGGCAGGGCAATCTGGAGTACGGGGGGCAGGACGCTTCCCGGCTAGACCTGGCCGGGAGCCTGCAGGGTTCAGGCCTGAACGTCGACTCGGGAGGAGGTGGCCCGGAAATAGAACAGGAAACTGTGAACGTCAGGACCGACGGTTCCCTGCAAACCGGGAGCGGGACTCAGCGCTACAGCGGCAACAGCAGCATTGACCTGTCCGGCACCCTGCTCAGCCTTGAAGAGGGGAAGAGCTTGAAAGCTGCTGAGCTTTCCTGGGAAGGCAGGCACGATTATCAAAAAGGAAGTTCGCTGCGGTTGACCCTGGATGGCGCCCTGAAAGGAGCGGATATGGGGGTTGAACTTGCCGATTCCGGCACGAAACTGGGCTTTGCCACCCTGGACCTCGGTACCAAAACTACGGTGAATAAAGAGGACAAAGATTTCCGGGTAATAAGTAATCAGCTGCTGCGATTCTCCGGGAGTTCTCTGGAATTTACTGAAGGAGAACGTTTCAGAATCGCCGATTTTTCCTGGCAGGGTGAGGCTGAATACAGCGGTGCGGAGCGAAATGATCTCTCGGTCAAGGGAGACATGAGAGCTTCCACATCGTCCATGGAAATGAGCAGACCCGAACTCAATCTTGATCTGGACTCGTGGACACTGACCGCTGACACTTCCCTGTCGACCGGGGAGCCTGATCTCAAGCTGACAGGCGAAGGCGATCTGGAGATAAATGGTACGGCTCTTCATCTGGGTCGGGAAGAGCTCCTCGCCGGAAAGATTAACCGCATACGCCTTAAAAAATACCGGATACATTCATTGAGCGATGTGGGCTCGGATGATCTGCTAATTACGGGGCTTTCCCTGGACTTTGAAGGTTCTTCCGGAAATCTGACCAGGGATGAGCCTGTCCTGAACGTCGCTGAAGGAAGGATGCAACAGATATCCTGGAGCAGAGCCTCCGGTCTCGGAGTAAACGATATAGCCCTGGATGGACTGACTGTCCATCTTATAAGAAATAAGGGGGGAGATCTGCATACTGGCCGGGTCCTGGATTCGCTGGAGATGGGTGTCGAGATTCCTGATGAGCAGCCTGACGAGAAGACGCCAATGAAGATCAGGGTCAATCGGGCCAGGGTTTCCGGTAAAAGCAGGCTGACCTTTATAGATCATACCCTGTCGGAACCTTTTCAAGTCGCATTAGATATAAAAAAACTGGGGATGGAAGATCTGGACAGCACCAAACCTGGACGACCGACCTCTGTCGCGCTCGAAGCAAAGCCGGATACGCACTCCGTTCTGGATGCCAATGGCACTGTTTCCCCGTTCGCCGATAACGTCACTCTCACTCTGAACACGAGACTCCAGAATTATCCCGCCTCAAATCTTTCGCCCTATGCAGTCGATCTCCTCGGATACTATTTTTCCCGTGGTCAGGTAAACCTTGACTCTGATCTGCAGCTCACCGGGAATAATTTGGATTCCGAAAATCACTTTCTCTTTAAAAAGCTTGAGGTCAAGGTGGCCGATGAGGAAGCCGCAAAGGAGCTCACCGGTCTGCTTCATGATATTTCCCTGGGGCAAGCCCTCTCACTGCTTCGAGACAGCGATGGGCATATCGCCCTGAACCTGCCGGTCGGCGGTCCTCTTGACGAGCTCCAGGTGGGTTTTGACCATATTGTTAAAAAGGTGGTGAGCAGTGCGGTTATCAAGGGAACGAAATCATACCTCCTGAGCATACTGGGGCCGTACGGCGCTCTGGCTTCAGTGGGATTAAAGGCAGGAGGCCATCTCTTTAAAGTCAGGCTTTCTCCGGTGATTTTCGACCCCGGCAGGGCTTCCTTGGATACCGGACAGGAGGAGTACCTGCAAAAGCTTGCTGAAATCCTCTATGAAAGACCGGAGTTGGAAGTAACCGCCATAGGTGTGACCGTCCCATCCGAAATAAAATATATAACTGTCGAAAGCGATAAGACAGAGAAAAGCGAGCGACAAAATGAAGGAACAGGACAAGATGCGGCTCAGGACCGACCCCTTGGCGATGATGAGCGGAACAGGCTTCTTGAACTGGCGACTGAAAGAGCTGCCGCCGTTCGCAGTTATATGATTGAAAAGTACGATATCAATCCGGGCCGGATATTCGTTGGCGAATCCTTCTTCGATGAAGATGCAGCAGCAGAGCCCAGGGTTGAAATCGGGTTTTGAAAAGTTTTTTATAATTTGCCGAATTTCAGTCTGTATGGATTGTTTTTTCTTAAAATCATGGCTTAAGGAGGATGATATGAAAAACATGGATGAGGTAATGATATGCATCTGTTTGGTAGTATCTCTGTCATCTCTTGTAGTGGTTTTTGACCCTGGCAGAGCCGGAGCCCACTGCGACAGAGTAAGTGGACCGGTGGCAGTTGCAGCCCGGCAGGCTGTAAAAAGCGGAGACTTTAAAACGGCTGCTATCTGGGTGAGTGAAGAGCAGAGTAAAGAGCTGCGTTCAGCCTTTGATACCTCGCTCGAAGTCTATAAGATGGGGGGTAAGGCAGGTGAACTGGCTGAGCAGTATTTCATGGAAACTACGGTTCGGCTTCACAGAGAAGCCGAGGGATTTCCTTATGAGGGTCTTAAGCCGGCCCAGCCCCCCTCTCGGGATATTGCTGTTGCAGAAAGTGCTTTGACCTCCGGGGAACTTGACCTTGTTCTGGATTTGCTTAACGCCGAAATAGAGCAGGAATTGGAAGAGATTTTCCAGGAGGTGAGAACAGCAGAGAAAAATAAAAGCAGGAGCCTGGAAGCTGGCAGGGAATGGGCGGATGCCTATGTCAGGTACATAACTTATGTGCACGGAATTCATCAGGCTATACAGGCGGGACCCGAACATGGTGTCGGTAAGTAGCTGGGAAGGCTTGTGTCTGACTATGCCATTTAAATCAGAGGGTAAGACGGGAAACATTGTCCCAGGTTAATATAACTGCCATGGTGATGGATCCTGTATTCTGGCTGGCCCTCTTTGCTGTTCTGGGCAATAGTTTTGCTTCCATTCTCGTGGCTGTCGGAGTCAGACGGATGGGGCATATACGGAATGTTTCTCTGCAGGAGGAGTCGCTGCCTTCTGTTTCCATAGTTATTCCGGCCTGCAACGAAGGGGATACCATGACCCCGGCCCTGGAATCGATCCTGAATCTGGACTATCCGAACCTGGAAGTCATCGTAGTCAACGACCGGTCCACAGACCACACCGCAGAGGTCCTCGAGAAAATCAAAAGCAGGCATCCGGACTTGAGTATCTACACCCTGACCGAACTGCCTCCTGGATGGCTGGGAAAGAGTCACGCCCTGCAGTACGGAGCGGAAAAGGCTGATGGTGAGTATATACTCTTCACCGATGCCGATGTCATCATGGAGAAAACGACCCTGAAGAGGGCAATGCATCATGTTCTGAACAACAGGCTGGATCATCTCAGCATGCTGTTCGGTAACCTTGCGGAGGGAGGCCTGCTCCAGGCCCTGTCAATGGAAATCGGCGCCGGTCTTCTTTTCTATTTCAAGCCCTGGAAGGTAAAAGAACCAGGGCGGAGGTACTATATGGGAGTAGGGGCCTTCAACCTGGTCAGGGCTACAGCTTATGAAGCGGTGGGCGGACACCGGTCAGTAGCTCTGCAGCCGATCGATGACGTCATGCTGGGCAGGCTTCTTAAAGAGCGGGGTTTCAGGCAGGACTGCCTTCTGGCTCATGGCTTTGTGGACCTGAAATGGTACAGCGGAGTTGGGGAGCTGGTCAGGGGGTTGATGAAAAATGTCTTTGCTGTCTACAATTACAGGATAACCCTGGTTCTGGTCAGTGTCGTCCTGATCTTCCTGCTCGGTGTCATGCCGCTCTGGGCCGGTCTGGCGACTTCCGGTCCTGTTTCGGCGCTCTTCTTGTCTGCAGTCCTGGTCCGGATCATTTCTTTCGGCAAAGGATTCAGGGACCACGGCTTTCCCGTCCGCCAGGCCCTGTGGTCCCTGGTTACTCCTTACATTCAGATTTACATCATTGTCAGGGCCACAGTCTCTACCCTGGCCAACAAGGGCATCACCTGGAGGGGAACCTATTATTCGCTCGATGACCTGCGGCAGGGATAATCAAGGTCGGTGATCGCCTCCTTCCTTCTTTTCTTCCTCCGGGATCGGATCATCAGGAAGTTCAGCGCGCAGGCGGGGGAGGCTTTCAGGATAATTTTTCTGGAGAAAAGCGATCATCCTCTCTCTGACCAGACATCGCAAATCCCAGGCAGTGGGTGAATCGACTGCACTGACCAGTATCCGAATTGCCATGGTTTTTTCCGTGGTATCCATGACCTGAACGACTTTGACATTCTGGTCCCAGAGGCCGGTCTCCCGGAGTACACGGTCGAGCTCTCCCCTGATCTCCTCGACAGGTGTGGCATAGTCCAGGTAGAGAACCACGCTTCCGATGATGCTGGCCGAGGTGCGGGTCCAGTTCTGGAAGGGGTTTTCGACGAAATAGGAAATCGGCAGAACCAGCCTGCGCCAGTCCCAGATTTTGACCACGACATAGGTAAGGTTTATTTCTTCGATCCAGCCCCATTCATTTTCCACAACCACCGCGTCTCCAAGTCGGATGGGCAGGGTAATGGCTATCTGCAGGCCGGTGAAGAAATTGCCGATAGTTTTCTGGGCGGCAAGTCCCAGCACGATGCCCACCACGCCTGCCGAAGCCAGAAGACTGAACCCCAGGGCCCGGATCTGTTCGAACATCATGAGTGCAGTGGCCACGGCTACGAGAAGTATGACGGCAGAGATTACCCGACGGACCACCCTCACCTGGGTATGGACCTGGCGCGCTGTCAGATTGTCCCGTTTTGCAACTTCGTGGCGTTTCAGATACAATTCCGAGGTAAGGTGGACCGTGCGCAGCACCAGCCAGGTCAGAATTGCAATGATGGCAACAGCGTATACTTTGTCCAGCCAGACATTTTCTTCCAGATTGAAAGGCAGATGGTCTGCCATTATGTAGACGATGGTCAGCAGCATCAGGACCTGAACGGGGCCGTTCAGATTCTTGAACAACAGTATAAAGAAATTGTCCCGCAGTTTCTGGATGTGGAGCCAGAGAAAACGACGGAAGCCATAAAAGATAACGACCATCAGGACCATGATGCTTATAAGCACCAAGTCGTTCACCGTGAAATAATCAAGTATTGAGCCAAGATTAAGATTTTTCATACCTCATTCCAGACCTTTGATTTTCTGGATGTCATCCTCCTTGCCGATCATGGTCAGGATATCATTTTCCTTGATGACGTAATCGTCCCGAGGGACTGAATCTCGGCGTGATCATTGTCCTCGGCTTTTGCTCTGATCCGCTTTATCCCCATTTTTGCCAGATGGAAGCAGTCCCAAAAGCTGGCCTATAGATGTCCACTTGACTGAGCCAAGACGAGATTTTCCGGAAAACTCCTATATTCCGGATAAGGGAGGAAATTTCCAGACACTTTTACAATATTTTGGCACATATCCGGATGACAGACAATAAAATAGAACGAAGATGAAACCGGTCACCGTTTCGACTTGCCTTTTCCTTTCATTCTCTGCGAAAATGAAAGAAAATATCCGGCAGGTATCTGATCATTAACCGGTACAATTTTTTCTCAACGGGAGGCCGTGATGGAGTATCCTTTTGCCAACCTCGTGTTTGAGGGCGGCGGGGTCAAGGGTGTCGCCTATGTCGGTGCGTTCAGGGAATTGGAGGAGAGAAAAATAATTCCCCAAATCAAGCGGGTCGGGGGCACTTCAGCAGGGGCGATCAATGCCGTTCTGCTGGCTCTGGGATATACTCTGGACGAAACCAGGGACATCCTGATGCGGCTCGACTTTAATAATTTCATGGACGATTCCTGGGGCCTTGTCCGGGACGCCAACCGCCTATTCCAGGAGTATGGATTTTATAAGGGGGATTTCTTCAAGGAATGGATGGGGGATCTGATCAGGGAGAAAACAGGCAACACCAACTCGACTTTCCTCGAACTGCAGAATAGGAAGTTTCTTGATCTCTACCTGGTGGGCAGCAACCTGTGCACCGGCTACTCCGAGGTCTTTTCATGTGAGCATACCCCCAGGATGAGAGTTGTTGACGCAGTGCGCATCTCCATGTCGATCCCTCTTTTCTTTGCTTCGGTCCGGAACCTGCGTTCCGATGTCTACGTGGACGGTGGGCTGTTCAACAACTACCCCGTCAAGCTCTTTGACCGGCAGAAATACATCGCCTCCGGCAAAAAGGCAAAGCACACCAGGACAACCAGGTATTACAAAAAGGAAAACAGCACGAAGCCCCGAACAAGCAGCCCTTATGTCTACAACAAGGAGACCCTGGGCTTCCGGCTCGATTCCAGGGAAGAAATCGCGGTGTTCCGTGATAATGCCGAACCGAAGCACAGAGAAATCAACGACCTCCTGGACTACTTCTCGGCCCTGGTGGAGTCGATCCTCCGGGTTCAGGAGAACCAGCATCTGCACAGCGACGACTGGCATCGAACCATCTATATAAACACTCTGGGGGTGGGTACTACCGATTTTGATCTTTCGGACAGCCAGAAGATGAACCTGGTAAAAGAAGGTAGAAAGGCGGCCAGGAACTACCTGGACTGGTACGAAAAAAATGATCCAAATGATCCACCCAGTAATCATCCAGACAACGGAGACTAAGAGACAAGCTCTTCTCCTTTGCCTGGTTTCGCAGGCAATCGGTGTCAGTCAACCTGGTTGCACAATATAAAGAGGTAATAAACGACATGGCAACTTCATCCAGCAGAAGATTGAGCCGGCTGCACTCTTTCAGCCGGCTGCTTGACAGCGCCATTCCCCTGCCCGGAGGCTACCGGATCGGCATAGACGGCCTGATTGGCCTCATCCCGGGATTCGGTGATATCGCGGGAGGACTGGCCTCCAGCTATATCATCATTGAGGCCGCTCGTCTCGGGGCTTCAACCACCACCCTTTTTCACATGGTGTTCAACGTCCTGCTGGAAGCTCTGGTGGGACTCATTCCGATCCTCGGCGACCTGTTCGACTTTGCCTGGAAGGCCAATGAGAAAAATATGGCCCTGCTGGAGAAACAGCTCAATAAAACCGCACCGGCAAGCAGTCCGGAGCATCGCCTCAAGGCCACGGTGGCCATCTACCTCTTTATCCTCTTCGCCGGAATCGCTGGACTGGGATACCTCGGCTTTACCCTTCTTCTCTGGCTGGCCGAAGTCTTTCAGGGAGCCGCAGGCGGTTAGCCGAAATACTTGCTCAACCTCGTCCGGTAGCGTCTGCAGATTTTCTCCTCATTGATGAAGGGGAGGGGCTCCATAGCTAAATTTTTTACATGCCTCGCTTATTGTTAAAAAAAAGCATAAGTACCTGATGAAGGCGATGGTGCTCCTCCCAATGAGCAAAAGGTTAAAAAAATTTAATTAGCTCTTCTCTTTTTTTCTCTCGATCCCGATACATTTGCACGCCTTGCAATCTTCTGCGTTAGCCGAAGATAAAAAAAATCCCTGTAAATGATTGCTGTTTAGCACTTAAGGGGTGAACAGTATCCAGGTGATTGGCGCTGTGGCCCGCTTATTGCTAACTCTATGACCAACATAATTTCTTCGAAGAAATTTTTTCCTTAAAATGACCGGATTCATACTTTGATCTTTCCTGTTTCCAATTTTCGAATACAAGCGGAGAGGGTCCGGTACTCTTGTAACTCAGGAACGATGGAAGAAAAAATGAAGGGTTTTTATAAATTTGCCGTGGCAGTGTCTATTGGAATTTTTTTCTGTGCCGGTAACGCAATGGCAACGAAGCCGGGTAAAGAAGTCAACCCCAATGGCTTTCCGAGCGGAGACCATTTCAATCTCAATATCCACGGCAAAAAGGAAGGCTTTAATCCTCCCGTCCAGGAGTATGACGAAAACGGCGAATCTATATACGGTAACAGTATCTTCGTGCCGGAAAACGGTGAGAACATCGAAATCTACATGCAGTCCGGCAAGGGGAAAAAGACGGCAGACGTTACCGAACTGCAGGTGATCGATCCCGTTTCCCACTTCGACGGAGACGGTGCCATGCTGCAGCTCCCCAACAACAATAAAGGCTACCGGGTCTATGCCCGGGTTCTGGCTAAACCCACCGACGATCCGGAAATGACTGTCACTCCCAGTCTCTCGGCCGTCGAAGACGAGTGGGGCAACGACCTCCTGTATCTGGGAATGGTCACCGACGACGGCTTCGAGAGTGCCAACGGAATTACACTTGAACGTACCAGGGGGAAGTCGAAGGCGGTGGAAATTACCGGCCTCTTTGAATGGACGGGAGATGTCTGTTATTTTTCAGCTCCAGCCGATGGATCCTCCTATACCCTGAATCAGACCTGCTGCATAGACGCCGACCATGACATGGTTTATGAGAGTTGCGAAGAGCCCCTCGTTACAGACGGCATCTCTTCCTGCGGCGCGGAAGGGTATGAACTGCTCAGCGTTTACTGCCAGTCCTATCTCGATGCCTGGGTATTCAATGTCGCCGATTTCGTCGAGTATCTCTGGAACATTGATAATAACGGCTCCAAGCTGGTACAGATCCGTTTTTATCCCAACCGATAACTTCTACGCTTCAGACAGAAGATACCCCTTTCATTTCCCTTCAATCCGGCAAGTTCTCCCCAGGAAGCAGGATTGAAACAAATACTCTGTCTGGTAGAGAACCTTTTAAGCTCACAGAGGCTTACATCTCCCGCCCTTCCTCTCTTGGTAGTCTTTTGTCTTGGATGAACTCCCTCGGGACTGCTATCCTTAAAGATGACAAGACTCTCATTTTCAACAGGATTTCGTTGTGCAGAATCAACCCGGCAGTCCGAAAAAACATCTGCTCCGAAAAATTGGACTCATAATTCTTCTGGTGATCCTTGTCCTGGCTATCTTTGACTGGTGGATAGACGGACCTCTCACCACCTGGATGGGGAGAGAGATGAACCGATCCCTTGAAGGATACTCCGTCGAACTGCAGGAAGCTGATTTTCAATTGCTCGGTCTGGCCGTTGTCCTGAAGGGGCTCACGATCAGCCAGGACAGCAATCCGGAACCGCCGGTCGCTGAGTTCCCCAGGCTGGAGGCGAACATTCACTGGTCCCGGATCCTCTTCGGCCGCTTGGTTGCCGAGTTCACTCTCAGTAACCCCAGGCTGCATATTAATCTCATTCAGTTGAAGGAGGAGGTCCAAAGCCGGACTCCGATTGAGGAACGGGGCTGGCAGGAAGCGGTTCGGGCCATCTACCCCCTCAATATCAATCATCTCAAGATTGTTGATGGCTCCCTTACCTATATCGACAGAGATCCGGACCACCCCCTGAGGTTGAGCCGGATTATGTTGGATTCTGAAAATATCAGAAATATTCAGTCACCGGAACATGTCTATCCTTCCCCTTTTCACTGTGAATACCTTCTCTTTGATGAAGGAAAAGGGATGATAGAGGGGCAGGCGGACTTTCTGTCTGAACCGTTCCCGGGAGTGAAGGCTTTCTTTCGGCTCGTCAAGGTGCCTCTGGTTCCTTTGCGGCCCTTGGCTGACCGTGCTTCTATATTTGTCAGCGATGGAGAATTGTCTGCTTCGGGGCAGATAGAGTATGCTCCCCATGAAAAAATCGCCCGGGTTGATAAGGTTCAATTCAGCAATCTTATTCTTGATTATATCCACTCAGATCAGATCGCTGCCGGTGATCTCCAGACCGAGAAGGTACAGAAGGCCGCGGAAGCGGTTCGGCGGAAAAAGGGAACCCAGATTTACCTGAATGAGCTGTCGGTAACGGGAAGTACCTTCGGTTTCGTCAACAAGGAGACGGACCCGGAATACCGGTTGTTTATTACCGATACGGAATTCGAGATGTATAACTTTTCAGATCAGTACAGGGAGGGGCCAGGCTGGATCAAGCTGCAGGGGCTCTTCATGGGCAGCGGCGCTATAGAGGGAAACGGTTTGTTCAGGCCGGAATCGAAGGGGGCTGATTTTGACCTGCGCCTTGCCATCATTAACACACAGCTAACTACCATGAATGATTTTCTGCGGGCCTATGGAAATTTTGATGCCGGAGGGGGGCGGTTTTCCCTGTTTGCCGAGTTGCAGGCCCGGAAGCAGAACATAAGTGGTTATGTGAAGCCCTTTTTTGATGAACTCGATGTCTATACGGAGGAGCAGGAGGAGGGAGAAAGTCTATTGCAGAAGATCTATGAGGGGGTTGTCGGCGGGGTCTCGGAAATTCTTGAAAATCCCAGGGGAAAAATAGCCACTCAGCCTGAAATAAGCGGGGATTTAAGTGACCCGGATACCAGTACGTTACAGGTTGTTGCAGGACTGGTGAGAAATGCTTTTTTCGACACCATTCTTCCGGGATTTGAAAAATCAGCCCCGGGAAAAGCAGAAAAAGATGAGAGCCAGTGATGATCAGCCGACATTTCTCTGGCGGACTGGCTCAGGCATTGCCATCCCTTTTTCCGAGTAGAAGGAAATGTTGTTTTTGCCCAGGGCCTTAGCCCTGTATACTGCCTTGTCAGCGCATCTTACCAGTTCCTCGACCGTGGAGGCGTCATGGGGGAAGGAGGCCAGACCAGCGCTCACTGTTAATCCCACTTTTTTACCCTGAAAGCGGAATCTTGTTTTCTCCACCCTTTTCCTGATTCGTTCGCCGAGAACCTGAGCGTTCAGCCTGTCGGTCTCAGGAAGGATCACAACCATTTCTTCACCGCCGTACCGGGCAACCACGTCTTCGGAACGCTTCTCGCTCAGCATGATTTCCGACACCTCCCTAAGTACTTCATCCCCGGCCTGGTGTCCGTAAGTGTCGTTGATCATCTTAAAATCGTCCAGGTCGAAAAAGAGGATAGATAAGTTCAATTTATGCCGCCTGGCACGGTTTATCTCTCTCTCCAGGGTTTCATCGAACGCCTGTCGGTTGAATAGTCCGGTAAGACTGTCGTAGCGGGAGGCTTTGACCGTTGCTTCAAATATTCGAATCTCCACCACCTTGGGGTTTTCCAGGGATTTGTTGATGGAACAGAAGTAGTCGCAGATGGTGGTTCGCAGGCTCACCTGCCTTCCGAGTTTTCTGCGCAAATTTTCATAGTGTTCAATGATCGCGGCCCAGCAGTTTTCAGCGTCAGCCGGTTCCAGGCTCAGGTTGGCCAGGACATTGAGAATGACCGAAATTGCCTCGGGACCATACTGATCAACGATTTTATTGAGTTCAACAATCAGTTGGTCTTCATTCCGATAGGTATCCAGGCAGGCCAGAATGCTGTCGCGGATCTGTTCCATGGTGGTTCCTCAATTTGGAATATTTTTCAGATCTGATTCTATCATCAAATTTATATCCATTATTAATAATTCATTGATAATTCACTTAGAATGACTCTGTCAAGATAAATCTGAGCTAAACAGGGTCGGATCCGGACAGAGGCATTGATAAGAACTCCGGCAGAAATTGATAATCCGAAAGGGGCCTGCTACACTAAACAGATGGATCAATCACTGATAGATCTTTTCTTCCTGTGCCTGTTCTGGATACTCTGGTGCTCCCTGCATTCCCTGCTGATAGCTCCTTCCGTTACCAGGTTTTTCGAGGAAAAGCTCGGCCAGAGATATCGTTACTATCGTCTGTTTTACGTCTTTTTCGCAGTGGCAACCCTCCTTCCTCTACTGGTTTTCCGCTTCAATATTGTCACCACCGTCCTGTTTGACTGGCAGGGGTATCTGCGCCCTGTCCAGATTCTGCTTATAGTAGCGGCCTTTACTCTTTTTCTTGGCGGAGCAAGGCATTACGATCTCCTCCAGTTCATCGGAATCCGGCAGGTGAAGAAAGGAATGAACCGAGGAGGGATTGGCGATGAAGGAGGCCTGAAAACTAAAGGTGTCCTGGGGATGATCCGTCATCCCTGGTACCTGGGGGGCATTCTGATTATCTGGGCCCGGCCCCTTGATGCGGCGGCCCTGGTCACCAATCTGGTCCTCACCTCCTACCTGATAACGGGGGCTTTTCTGGAAGAGAGGAAACTGATCATAGTTTTCGGTGATGAATACAGGAGGTATCAGGAAAAGGTGTCCATGCTCTTTTTCCCGTACAAATGGCTGAAGAAAAAAATCGGCAGGCTGTTGAACCGTGGCCTCTGAGTTGTAACGAGATACGCGGAAGCGTATGAATGGTAAGCAGCCTTTGACATCGTTCTTCCAGGTGCTATACAATAAATTACACTCCTTAACGTTTTTAAAAGACGATCTCGATCGGCCAGAGAGGAGCAAATGAATATTCGACCGATGTATATGCTTGCGGCCGCGGTGGTAGTGCTCCTTGCCTTGCTGCTGGTTTCCACGGACCTGATTGTCAACTGGCTCTGGATGAAGGAGCTTGGTTATGAAGGAGTTTTCAGGAGGCTGCTCCTCCTGAAATTTTCTCTTTTCGCTGGAACTTCCGTCTTTGTTTTTCTGTTCAGTTACTGCAATCTCCGTTTTTTTCTGCGGGGCCGATTCCCGATAAAGGCTGCCGGGGAGATTCAGGTATTCGGGGAACACCAGCTGGACCTCAGCGTTCGTCGTTTCAAGTGGCTGACTCTTATCTTTTCGGGATTTCTGGCCGTCTTTTTCGGTCTGGCTCTGGCGGGGAACTGGGATGAAGTCCTCCGTTTCATCTGGCGGACACCTTTCGGTCGGACGGACCCTGTCTATAACCGGGACCTCGGCTTCTATCTTTTTGAACTGCCGTTCTATGACGTCCTGCAGGACAGTCTCACTTTTCTGGCCTTGATAATCTTCATCGCCCTTCTGGTCCTCAATGTTTTCCTGAGCCAGGAGTCCCGGGCCCTGGAAACCTTGAGGCGCAGCCACCGGGGTTTCAGGCAGGTCAGCTTCTGCTTTTTTCTTTTCCTGCTGGCCTGGGGCTGGGGGTATTATCTGGAACGCTATCAACTCCTGCTTTCACCTGAAGGAGTGGTATTCGGGGCGGGCTGGACTGATCTGCATGTTGTCCGCATTGGTCTCTGGCTCATGGTGGCCGCCTCCATCATCCTGGCAATACTGATTGAAGCCGACGCCTTTTACAGAAAACCGCTGGTCTCCCTGATCGGTATAGGTGTTTATGTCCTGATCGGGTTTATCGCTCTCAACGTGGTGCCGGGATTTGTCCAGTCTTTTGTGGTCGAGCCCAACGAGCTGGAAAAAGAAGCCCCCTATCTGCG
>JBEPXR010000010.1:0-22626 GCA_041641775.1 Desulfobia sp.
AGTTAATCATTGCCTGAATCCACCAGATGGCTTCAGGATCCCACACAATAAATTCCGGGAGATGATCGATTCAAAAAACACCTCCCTGTCTAGCCATGGTAGCAGTAAATCCGGCAGGATCCTACAGGAAACTGGCGCTGAATTTGATTTCTTAGAGCCAGTTCAATCTCATGTTGCCTGTATGCTCCTGACCTCCCTGATTTGCCTTTTGCAGAATCATAAAACAAGGAATTTTTAGAGCTGACTCTTTCCTTCAGCAGTGATTTCATATCTGCAGCGGGCCGGACTGGCAATATATCCTTTCTTTTTCAGACTGGTCAGCCTGCAGCTCACCGCTTTATTGTCCAGGCCTGTAGCCGAGGCTATATCTTTTGAGGCACAGGGACTTCCCATGCTTTCCACAGCCTTGAGTATCGTTACCTGCTCATCTGTCAGACCTGCCTTGCAACCACATCCTGCCATTGTTCTCCTCCTTTTTGAAATGTATGGGAAAGAATATTATTAATAATAGTTATCATTATATTATTAAAAGTCAATATCTTTCTCCTCTTTTTTTGCCAGGATCTGTTGCCGGTGTCCATTCCGTCACAAAACTTTCAGATATCTTCCCTCTCTATCCGGCAAAAATCACGCGCCACCGTGACAGGTCTTTTGTCCGCCCTGTCATAGTAGCGGGTGAAACGACCAACCGCCTGCAGATCTTCATCTTTGCGCAAATCTTCCAGAAAAGCATGTGAAACAGTGGTATAATGGAGGGAGACTTCTACGGTAAATGGAGCTTCAGCTCTACCAAGATTGATTCTATATTTCAGTCTGTCCCGCCCCCCGACAAAATCGTCGTCCCCAGCCGCCGCTCCGTAGACGGCGATATCAGGACCCGCCTCATCCTTCTCAAAACCGCGGGGCAGGAGGCGGTTATCTTTTTTATAACCCGAGGCCCTTAGCAGGGTGTAGGTAACCCTGTCTTCGGTATCCTCCATTATTGTTTCATATATCTGGACCTGCCCCGGCCGTTCTATCAGTTCGTGATGGGGCTCAAAACCCATTCCTTCATCAGCATCATCGCCGACAATGCTGCCGTCAGGACGCGTCTTTCCTGATTCGAAGACAGGCTTTCCAGCAGCGTCCACAACCTTGAAGTGAATCCAGGTTCGCCGCGAAGGAAAACCGGTGGGGAATTTATGTCCCACCAGACTCTCCACTTCAACGTTAACGGAAAGGATATTCTTCTTCAATCCGACATCGGTGAGCTTGAGACGGGCTGTATCATTTCTGAGCTGTCTGATCGTCCTGTCCCTGGTGGCCAGAATCTTGTCCGGCGAGGCAGTGAGGGAAAGGGATGAGATATTGTCATGCATGATGTTCAGAAGAAGGACGTTCCCGCCGACAAAGTGATGCTGGGAAAAGTGGTCCCGAGCTTTTGCCTCCGGGGGGGAGGGATGGGCTATCAGGACGTCTCCTTCCTTGGAATGAGGCATGTGGCAATCCTGGCACAGTCTTACCTCGCCCACTGTCTCATCAATCCTATGCCTTCTTCCAGGTGCCTCACCATACTCGCTGTGCAACCATTCCAGATAGGGTGTCTGCTCAGGAAAAGTCCCGGCCACCTCTCCCTCCTCGTCAAGGTAGGGAGTATAGAGAGTGTGGCAGGTACCGCAGAGTGCCGAGTCATTGGTATGGATACCAAACTGAGGAGTGTAACCGACACTGACCCGCATCGGCCCTGTTACCGCATCTTCATAGGGACCATAGACCGGTCTGTCGGGAATCTTTGTCCCGGTGACAATGGGAAAATTGCCGCTGAAAGTGGCCGCTGTCCCCAGCTCCCGGTCCCGGATCTGGTGGCAGAGACTACAGGAAACACCATCTGAGGCGGCCTCATGCAGAGGATTATTCCGGGATATGAAGCGTCCATAGAGATCCTCATACGATTGCTTATCATAGGTGGCGTTGGCGGCATTCAGCTGCGTCCATGCCATCGGCATATGGCAGGTTATGCATTTCTTTTCAATTGTGTCTTTGACATGGGGTGAGCGGGCGGTTTCAGACTCCACCTTGGCCCGCCACAGGGGATCCTTGGAGGCGTTGGCCATCATGGTTGATCGCCAGTGGTCATTGATAGACATGTTACGACCGGCCCCGTCCCGAAGATTACCATGACAGAATGAGCAGAGTCCCGAGCCGATGAAATCCGCACTTTCGAACCTGGTCAATGGATGACCGTAGCCCGGGCTTTCTTTCAGGGGTTGAGGGACGGTTCCATTGAGCTCCATTCCGACTATGGAAGCGTTGTCAGCCTGGTCCGGGCAGATTGATCGCTCAGCCTGCCCTGCTGGAGGCATTGTACTGCAGGAAGAAAGACATAAATAAAACAGTCCAGCCAATACATAAAAAAAGAAATTTCCGCCAATACCAAACCGTCTTCTTCTACTCCGCATTTTTCACCTCTTCTCCCTCTTCCGGCCACTAGCGTGGCCGGATTACTTGATCCCTTAGTCTTCTCTTCTTTTCACAGCCTGCAATTATGTTATTATCATTAAAAGAAATAAATAGAATACATTTGATAACTATTCTCTATTTAAGGGAATTTGGCAATCCCTGACGAGAAAAAAATCGATCACAGGGGAGATAAAAAATGAATACCATTATGGAAATGGTAAAAGGCTTGGACTGGGAAATTTTTATCAGAACGAGTTTGAAAATTTTCCTGATACTCATAATTGGCTGGCTGACAATGAAAGTCGTCCTGAGGGTATTGCTGAAAGTGGAAAAACGCCTCATTGCCAAAAGCGCTATCGAAGGTGAACCACCCTCTGAGTCGATAAAACGGATAGGCACGGTGATTCGTCTCTTGAAACAGACAGCCCTGGTGGCCCTGTGGGTTACCGTTGCCCTTGTCATCTTGAAAGAGATCGGGGTTGAAATAGCCCCGATAATAGCAAGTGCCGGAATCGTCGGCCTGGCCATAGGCTTTGGAGCGCAAAATCTGGTTAAAGACATTATTGCCGGTTTCTTTATAATCATTGAAAATCAGATCAGGGTTGATGATGTCGCCATCATCAACGGAACCGGCGGATTGGTGGAAAAGATCAATTTTCGTACCATAGTTCTCCGGGACTTAAGCGGTACGGTTCATATTTTTCCCAATGGAACCATTACGACCATAAGCAACATGACGAATGAGTGGTCAGCCTATGTGTTCGAGATCGGAGTGGCATACAAAGAAAATACCGACCAGGTTATCGAAGTCCTGAAAGAGGTGGGAGAGGATATGCTGCAGGATGAGTACTTTGGCAAAGCAATGATTCAGGAACCGGAAATATTCGGGGTAGATAAATTCGGTGATTCTGCGGTAATTATCAAGGGAAGGCTGAAAACGAAACCCATACGTCAGTGGGAAACCGGCCGGGAATTCCTGGGGAGAGTAAAAAAGGCCTTTGATGCGCGAAACATCGAAATCCCTTTCCCCCACCGGACTGTTTACTTCGGAGAGGCGAGCAAACCTTTTGATCTGCAGATAATCGAAAAATTAAAAGATCAAGAGGAATTCGCTTCAGACAGCGATGGCACCGCTGCCGGGGTCAAGGACGGCAGCGCCCCAGATCCATGACACCTCATAATCTTACTGCAGCTTGCGCATCTTGGCAGCCAGCAGCGGCTCGGGCTGGGCTCCTGTCAGCCGTTCAACTTCCCTCCCATTTTTGAGGAAGACCAGGGTGGGAACCGCCCTGATGCCGAATTGGCCGGCAGCGCCAGGATTTTGGCTGGTATCCAGCTTGGCGACGGACACTTCTCCGACAAACTGCCGGGCCAGGGACTCGACTACCGGGGCCAGCATCCGGCAGGGTCCGCAACTTGGTGAGTAAAAATCAATCATGACGGGCTTTCTGCTCTGCCTGATAAAATCAGCATAGTTCCGGTCATTGAGTTCAACCGGAGCGCTGATTTTCAACTGAGCCCCGCACTTACCGCATCTGGCTTTCAGCTCCGCCTTGTCCTGCACGAGCCGGTTTTTCTGACCGCAGTGCCTGCAGGGGATAATGGCTGAAGGCATAAATCCCTCCTTATTATCCGAATTTACCGTTTGTCATGACCTTATTGACCAAGTAATATAATGATATGTGTAAGACAGGCAACCGGACAAGGCAAGCGAAATGGTTGCTGGATGGAAAAAACAGCAATTGATCCACAGAGAAAAGGGTGTGATATGGGACTTAGCGACTATTTCAAAAAAGTACCGGAGATGAATCCGGATGAGGTCAGGAATTTCCTCCGGCAGCACAATCCTGAAGAATACAACCTGATAGACGTCCGACAACCCCAGGAGTACCGGAAATACCATCTCCCCGGGGCCCTGCTCATGCCACTGAAAGAGCTGCGCCGGAACCTGGCTGATATCGACGGCAGTAAGCCCACCATTATCTATTGAGCCGCTGGCGCACGCAGCCGGTCGGCTGCCGGTCAACTTCTGGGGGAAGGTTTTGACGAAGTTCACAGCATGAAGGGCGGCATCAAGGCCTGGAATGGCGAAACGGCCGAAGGACCTCCTGAAGCCGGAATGGCCTATTTCAGCGGAGCCAGCGAATTCAGCGAGTTAATCTTTCTGGCCTGGGCCCTGGAGGATGGTTTTGGCCGGTTTTATGAAGAGATCAAGAATCAGAAAGAGATGCAGGCACGCGACATTTTCATCCAACTTGGCCGGGCCGAAGAAAATCATAAGAAAAAACTGCTGGAGGCCTACGAAAAGGTAACAGGCGAATCCCTCGATACCCGAAAAATGGCGGCCGATCTCCTGGACAGCGGGAACGGCAGGACCATGGAGGGGAATATACCGGTCAACGAGGCTCTGCAATGGGCCTCTGGGCGGGAGTTGAACGAAATTCTTGAATTTGCCATGTCCCTTGAGGCCAATGCTCTCGACCTGTATGCTAAAATGCGGCGTTCCACTGAGAACGAATCAGCCAAATCTGTTTTTGCTGATCTGATCAACGAAGAACAGCACCATCTGGACAAACTCGCCGATCTTCTGGACGGGCAGCTGAGCTGAACGATTCCAGGCCGCCAGCTCAATATTCCTCCCCCTCGGGAACCAGCCCCGGATATTTTTCCTCCAGCATTCGGAGTTCCTTCTTCATCTGCTCCACCCGATATTCGGCTTTTCCCGCCTTACGGGTCAGATTGACCATTTCATGGCGGGCCCGGTGGGCTTCATTATCCAGGGCCTTAAGTTTTTCCCTGTCCGCCTCGACGCTTCTGGTCTCGATAAATCTGCGGAGAGCGGACTGGGCGGTTTCGGCAGCCTGCTCAGCCTCTTCCTCCAATTCAGCCAGATTTTTACGGGCTTCATGCAATGAATCCAGGGCAAGAGCGATTTCAGCGGCTATCCCCTCATCCGGTTCGGCATCAAGATCAATTGCCTGACCGCCGGCAACAAGGGCGGTAACCGGCAATCTCTTGACCAGTTCTGCCGCATCTCCCCCAAAAGGGTGCAACAGCACCTCACCCTTGGTGTGAAAGGGCATAAATATCAAGGCAGCATCAGACATCAGTTTTATCAGATCCGACTCACCGGCCTCTTCCACTATCCTCGATTCAGCCTCTATCCGGAATTCCTCCAGCCTGTTCCGCAAATCTCCTGCTGCCTGTTCCGATTCACCGGTACTCACGCTTTTGATTACCCTGATCTCAGCCTGGCGCCAGAGTTCGGTACGGGTGGTGAGATAAGCCAGTATCAGCATGAGCTGTTCATCTCTCTCCTGCTGGCACCAGACATCTATTCGCCGCTGACGTGGAGCAAGAGACATGAGACGTTTCCACCCCTTCAGATCGTAATGAAGCAGCACCACATTATAATTTCTGCGCAAAGCCAGACGAATGCCACGGAAATGGCTTATCTCAATGCCATCGTCACTCACCTTCTCCATCAACGCCCTGAAGTCCATAACCAGGGTATTGGCTTTGAGAGGGCCGACACCAAAGGACTGGGTCAGGACATCGAAACCGGCGTCTCCGTCGGTCACTGCCAGACCCAGAGGAAAGGCAGGCCAGTCATGCTTACTTATCTCCAGGCTTAACTGCTGTTCGACTTCCTCTTTCTTCTTAAAACCGACCGCTCCCCTGCCCTGTATGAGATGGACTACGGTCAATATCCCGATATCGCCGCTTATCCACCGGGAAAAATTTACCAGCGGTTCTCTGCGCTCCGGAACATTCGAAAATACCATGATCTGAGGTCGCCAGTCCCGAGGATGTTCCGGATCTTCCGTCAGCTGAAGCAGAGTTTCCCGCAGTTTTCGAAGATTATGAGAGCGGTGGCTGTCAGCCCAGCGGGACGGTCCGGAAGTTTTGTACAGGTACTGGTGGAGGATCCAGAGGATGAAAAGAGCGATTCCACCCGCTTTCCAGTCGATGGCCAGAACAGCACCGATACAGGCCAGAAATCCGATCAAACTAAGGGTACTGCTGTACCACTTGAAAAGCGGTCGGAAGGAGGGACTGGCCGCCCGAGCCTCGTAGTAGGTGGCATAGTTGAGGAGACCGTAGGAGACTAGAAAAAACATGGTGACAACCGGGGCAACAAGA
Organism: Desulfobia sp.; assembly: GCA_041641775.1. Lineage (GTDB taxonomy): Bacteria > Desulfobacterota > Desulfobulbia > Desulfobulbales > SURF-16 > JAWLDV01. The sequence goes on from JBEPXR010000010.1 coordinate 6,583, forward strand.
TTGAGATTGCCGATTTCTATGGTAAGCCCGGCGATACCACCGGCAAGCAGGACCGCCCGGCGGGGATTGTTATCCGGCCCCGTGCCCTGAGCGAAAACAGCCAGAAAAGGAAAAACGCGATCCCTGGCCAGGGACTGTAATATCCTGGCTGAGCCGAGAAAGCTGGCCATAGCCGAGGAGAGGGTGGCGGCAATGACACCGGCGCTTACCAGATAATCAAACGAGGCCACCTTCTCCATGGCGCTGAAATCACTGATCAGCTGGGAACGGGGCAGGGAGAAAGCCAGTATCACGGCAGCTCCCAGATAAACAAGAATCGACAGAATGACGGCGGCAAAGGTGCCCAGCGGCAAACTGCGGCCCGGATCGCGCAGGTCGCCCGACATACTGACTCCCTGGGTGAAACCGGTTACGGCCGGAAAAAATATGGCGAAGAGCAGCCAGAAACCGGGACTCTCCCGGGATGGATACCAGTTTTGAGGAAACAGAGCAGGATCCCAGCGGTCCAGGCCTCCAACAAAAAAGGAAAAAAGTGCCATAACCAGGACAGCCATGACCAGATACTGAAAACGTGTGGCCCAGTCCGCACCCAGCCAGGCGAATATGAAAAGAACGGCTGCCGCGGAGGCGCCGATGAACTGGGGCCATTGTTTTCCGGGAAGAGTGAGGAGCCCGGCGGCTACCTCGCCGAAACCGAGACAATAAAACCCGATTGAAATTGCCTGGGCCAGGAAAAGGACTACGCCTATTGCCCCGCCGTATTCCAGACCGATTGTCCGTGAAATCAGGTAGTAATCCCCTCCGCCTTTCACCCGGAAATTAGTGGCTATGGCGGCCAGGGAAAAGGTGGTGAGGACGGAAATAGTATTGGCCAGTAATATAATGACCAGGGCCTGACCCAGTCCGGCGTTGCCCACGACAAAACCGAGACGGAGAAAAAGAATGATTCCCAGGATGGTCAGAATACTGGGGGTAAAGACACCGGCAAAGGTCCCGAGGGATCCTTGAGACAATTTTTCCGTTTTCAACACAGTTCTGGGCATATTGATATCTTACAGGATATCGCCCTACCACTCCAAACGGAAGGTGCCGTCAAGGGGATTTACCTTGGCCAGCTTGACTCGAACCAGATCTCCCTGCTGCAGATGTCTTCCCTGGTCCGGGGGCAGGTCGCCGGTCAACAGGGTTCCGGTCAGGACCACCTGGATGCGACGGGGCTGGATCTCAAGGACAAGGGCCTCGAGTTCTCCGCCAACTCCGACTTCCCCGGTCAGGTAGCGGAGCAGCCAGTATCTTTTTCTTTCATTACTTACTTTATTCGCTCTCGCCTGGGAAGCCATGATATCTCCATTGAACTCCCGAAAATCGGAAGATGAGAAGAATGGACCTTTTCCGGCCAGCACGGATACCAGCTGATGCTGGATCAGCAGGTCAAGGAAGCGCCTGATCGGAGAGGTGACGGTGGTATAGTACTCCGCCCCTACACCACTGTGGGGTTTCGGATCGAGAAGCAGTTCCCCCCTTGAGAGATATTTACGTTGCCGGAAATTGGTGAAAAGATCGGTTGCTATCCCGCCGGCCAGTCTTTCCTGGGGGGGCGCCTGGGAGCGGAAAAGTCCGGGTATTTCGCGATCGGCGAGGTATTTGGCCGCCAGAGTGTTCGCCAGCACCATGAATTCGGCAACCAGACTTCGAGACCTGGTATCGACCGGAGCCAGATCAACCTCAATCCTCCCATCTTCGGTAAAAATGACGTTGACGTCGGGCACCGGAATGATGAGGGCTCCCTTTTCCAGGCGCCCCTGCTGAAGCTTTTCCGCCAGTTGGTTGAGAACATGCAGTTCCCGGTCCTCATCCATGAGATTTTCAGCTTCACTGTATGTAATGCGGGTCTTGACCCTGACCACCGTTCTGGCCAGACGGAAGTCCCGAATGTTGCCCTCCCTGTCCAGAGTAACAAGAAAACTCAAGGCCGGACGGACCTCCCCGGCAATCAGGCTGCAGACCCCTTCCGATAATTCGGGGGGGAGCATGGGGACCTGGGATTCGGGAAAATAGATGGAGGTGCCGCGTTTCCTGGCTGCATCGAAGAGGTGACTACCGGGTTTAACGAAATAGCTGACATCGGCAATATGGATACCCACCAAAAAATTCCCGTCGTCCTTTTCCTCAAGATGCAGGGCATCGTCAAAATCCCTGGTAAACCGGCCGTCTATGGTAAGGAGAGACCGGTCACGGAAATCGAGTCTTCCTCCTGCCAAGAGTTCCTCAGCTGAAGGGGGAACAACTGCCGCCTCCCGGTACTCCTCCTCGCTGAATTCAACCGGCAGTTCCTGAGTCAGCAGTCCCAGGTTTTCATTCTCCTGCCAGATACCCGCCTTAATCAACAGATAATAGGGATCGTGGGGTCTGGTCTTCCCGGCTCGTTTGAGGAGCTCCCTGGCCAGCTCACTGTTTTCGGACTCACTGCCGAAGAGGTAATAATCGCGAATAATCTGAAAACAACGCTCCCTCTCCGGCCACGGGCCGTAATCTTCCCCGGAAAGCAGGGAATTGATACCCTGTACACTTTCCTCCAGAAAGTCTTCCCTTGCCTTTTCCCGTTCAGCCTGGGTTTTGAGCTGTTCGACGACTTCAGGGGAAAAAACCTGCACCACCCCGTTCTTGTATTTAAAGAAAAAACGGTCCAGGATAACCGCCCTGATAAAGGCGGCCTCACGGTCCGCATCAGCCTGATCACCGTAAAAAAGCTCTGAGAGAAAAGTTGGCGAAAATGTGTCATTCTCCTCTTCAGAAGCCAGTTCCCATATCTCTTCAAGATCAATCCGCCCGGCAAAGTCCTCCCTCCTGCTGTCGACTTCCCTGAGAAGTTTCAATGCCTCCTCACGGCTGGAACAGGTGACCGGAATGTCCTGTTCATGGACTATTCTGTTTCTGGCCATCTTCATTTCCCGGCCGTTCTGGTTGATCAGCTTCAGACGTTTGTCGGCAGACTCGTGTGAGAGAGCGCAGATAAACCTGCCCTGCTCGATATATTCAACTATTTTTCCTTGCATTACCTTATATTCCGGGTACCGGGTTATGGATGGACTGATAACATGCCCATACCCCCCTGCCGCAGGCGATCGTGTGAACGGCTCTTGCCAAAAGGCGGAATAAGGTTAATAATGGGCAAAAGACAATCCTAATCTAAATCAGCCTGATTAGCAAAAATTCGTTTCGGTAAATTTCCTCATCGATAAACAGCCATAGAACCCTGGCCTGCCTTCCTGAGCGGGTCAGACGGAACACGACGTTATGAAAACTGGTATCATAGCAATGATCGGCCCCCCGAACGTGGGCAAGTCCACTCTCCTTAATCAGCTTCTCGGACAGAAAATCTCTATTGTCTCGCCCAAACCCCAGACCACCAGAAACAGAATTATGGGAGTGGTCAACGAAGAAGACTGCCAGATGGTTTTCCTGGATACACCTGGAGTCCACAAGGCCCACAACCTGCTGAACCGGGAAATGGTGAGAAACGCCATAAGTAGTCTGGCCGGGGTGGATCTGGTCATTTTCATGATCGATGTCACCTTTCCGGATCCCAACAGACTCCGCCATCTTCTGTCGGAACTGGAAAAAACCGGCAAGCCGGTCCTGCTCCTGGTCAACAAGATCGATCTCTCCGGCAAAGACGGTCTTCTTCCCATTCTGAAAGACTACGCAGACGCTTTTCCCTTTCACGACCTCCTGCCGATCTCAGCCTTGCATGGCGAGGGCATCGAAAAAATCAAAGATCTCGTTATTCCGCTGCTTCCAGAAGGACCACCTCTTTTTCCCGAAGATATCCCCACCGACGTGAATGAACGTTTTATTGCCGCGGAGATCATCCGGGAAAAAATTTTTCTCCTCACCCACCAGGAAGTGCCCTATTCTACAGCCGTGCTTATCGACGCCTTTCAGGAAAAGGAAGGTCGCCCGGTCACCATCCATGCCACGATTTACCTCGAAAAGAAATCCCAGAAGGGTATTGTTATAGGCAAACAGGGGAGTATGCTGAAAAAGATAGGCAGCGCCGCTCGAAAGGATATTGAAAAAATGCTGGGAACCCGGGTTGTCCTGAACCTCTGGGTCAAGATCAAAAAGGAGTGGAGCAGGGATCCCGGATTCCTTCGGGAACTGCAGATTACCGATTAATTCGATGTCTCTCCATCCCTTTACAATTCTTCTATTATAAAGTAAGTAGTTTTTAGCCGATTACGGTTCTTTTCGTTCAACGTCAACATTCAACATTCCGGCTTCAGAGCCGGCTCAGGAGCAACGATGTCCGAGGTTCGATTACGTTTCCCGCCCAGCCCGACTGGCTATCTCCATATCGGCGGCGCCCGCACTGCCATTCTGAACTGGCTCTATGCCAGAAAACATAACGGCAAACTTATCCTGCGCATAGAAGATACCGACGCCGAACGCTCCACCCAGGAATCGATCCAGGGGATTATAGACGGTCTCAACTGGCTGGGAATCGATTGGGACGAAGGCCCTTACTTTCAGACAAGATTCGCCGAGGACCACCAGGAGGCCGCAAGCACCCTTCTCGAGAAGGGACTGGCCTACAAATGTTTCTGCAGCAAGGAGGAGCTTACCGCCAAAAGGGAGAAAGCCCTGGCAGAAAAAAAAGACGTCAAGTATGACGGCATCTGCCGCAGTCTCAGTCCGGAAGAAGTAGCGGAAAAAGAAGCCGGGGGGCAGACGTCCGTTATCCGCTTCCGGGTTCCGGACCGCGACGGCGAAGTATTCTACGACGATCGGGTTCTTGGAAGAATAAGCCGGAAATACCGTGAGATAGAAGATTTTGTCATCGTGCGCTCCACCGGAAAACCGCTCTACCTCCTCTGTAACGTCGTGGATGATATCCGGGACCGTATAAGTCATGTCATCCGGGGCCAGGATCACCTGACCAATACCCTCCGCCAGCTCCTGCTTTATGAAGCGCTTGGGAAGGAGCCGCCTGTTTTTGCCCATATGCCGCTGACCCTGGATCTGAACAAGGCCAAAATCTCCAAACGGAAACACGGGGAGATTGTCGCCGTTCAGTTTTACCGGGATAACGGTTTCATTCCCTGGGCCCTGGTCAACTTCCTGGTTCTGCTGGGCTGGTCTCCGGGAGATGACCGGGAAATCTTCAATAAGGAGGAGTTGATCGAGGCCTTCACCCTGGAGAGGATCAACAAGTCCCACTCCATCTTCAATTACCGCCCCGGCGACCCCAAATTCTTCACCGACCCCAAAGCCATTAATATCAATGCCCATTATCTGCGAACCATGCCGGTGGAAGAAATAGCGGAGGCGGCCGGAAAGGAACTGGAAAAAGAAGATCTCTGGGATCCCGCCTATGACGGTGAAAAGAGGCAATGGTACCTGGAGACCATCGATATGACCCGGGAACGATTCCATACCCTCAGAGATTTTGTCACCCTTGGCAGGGCCTATTTCAGCGACGACTTCGATCCCGATCCCAAGGCCCTCAAAAAAAATCTTCTCAAATACCCGGAACTGGAAGAGCGTCTGCCCGAACTCGGGGAGCGTTTTGAAAAGCTGGAAGAATTTACTCCGGAGACCACGGAGCGGGAAGCCAGAGAACTTGCCGAGGAGATGGGAGTGAAACCCGGCATTCCTCTGAACGGCGCCCGTGCCGTGATAACCGGCCAGGTAAAGGGACCCAGCATGTTTGAGCTGTTCGCCCATCTCGGCAGAGAAACGGTGGTCAGACGGCTTAAGGATACCGGAAAATTCTTTGAGAGAAAATGAGCGAATCCATGTCTAGCCAGGAAACCAAATCATCAGCCAAGGATTTTATCAGGACTATTATCGACCAGGACCTGGCAAGCGGGAAACACAGCACGGTGGTGACCCGCTTTCCTCCCGAACCGAATGGCTACCTCCATATCGGCCATGCCAAGTCCATCTGCCTGAATTTCGGCCTGGCCCAGGAATATAAGGGCCGCTGCCATCTCCGCTTTGACGACACCAATCCCGAGAAGGAAGAAGCGGTATACGTGGATTCCATCATCGAGGATGTCCGCTGGCTCGGTTTCGACTGGGAAGAAAACCTCTTCTTCACCTCCGACTACTTCGACCGGCTCTACGACTACGCACTCCGAATGATAGAAAAAGGCAAGGCCTACGTCTGCAGTCTCTCCGCCGAGGAAATCAGGGAGTATCGGGGAACACTCACCGAACCGGGAAAAGAAAGCCCCTACCGGGATAGAACTGTCGAAGAAAATCTCGACCTTTTCAAACGCATGAAAAACGAGGAATTCCCCGAAGGCAGTCACGTTCTCAGGGCCAAAATCGACATGACTTCACCCAATCTCAACATGAGGGATCCGGTGATCTACCGGATCTCCCGGCACAGTCACCACCGTACCGGAGACAAGTGGTGTATATATCCCATGTACGACTACAGCCACTGCCTCTCGGATGCCATCGAAGGAATAACCCATTCCCTTTGCTCCCTGGAATTTGAAGACCACCGTCCCCTGTACGACTGGATACTCGATGCCCTGGAAACGGAATGCCACCCTCAGCAGATTGAGTTTGCCCGTCTTAATCTTACCTACACAGTGATGAGCAAGCGCAAACTGCGACAACTGGTGGAGGGCGGGTTTGTCGAAGGGTGGGATGATCCACGGATGCTTACCATATCCGGCCTGAGGAGGAGGGGATATACACCGGCCTCCATCCGGGCGTTTTCGAACATCGTTGGTCTTGGGAAGAGGGAAAGCAGGATAGACATGGGAGTTCTTGAACATGCGGTCCGTGAAGACCTGAATGAGAATGCTCCCCGTGCTCTGGCCGTCATCCGGCCCCTCAAACTCATCATTGAAAACTATCCCGAAGACCTGGAAGAAGAGATGGAAGTGGCCAATCATCCCAAGAAACCCGAAATGGGTCAGAGGACCGTGCCGTTCTGCCGGGAAATCTACATCGAACAGGACGATTTTCTGGAGGACCCTCCCAAGAAGTTTTTCCGCCTGGCCCCGGGTCGGGAGGTCCGCCTGCGTGGTGCTTATCTTGTTACCTGCCAGGAAGTAGTCAGGGATAAGACTACTGGAGAAATCAAAGAACTCCGCTGCATCTATGATCCGGAAAGCCGGGGTGGTTCCGCTCCGGACGGCCGCAAGGTGAAAGGAACCCTGCACTGGGTCTCAGCCCGCCACGCCGTACCGGCCGAAGTACGCCTATACGACCGCCTCTTTGTGGCGGAAAACCCTGAAAAAGACAGGGAAGTCGATTTCAAGACCCACCTCAACCCCTCTTCCCTTACAATAATCAAGGGGGCTTATCTGGAACCTTCCCTGGCCGATCTTTCTCCCGAAACCAGGGTACAGTTCGAACGCCTGGGCTACTTCTGTCCGGACCGGGTTGATTCCACCGCAGGCCGTCCGGTCTTCAACCGGATCGTCACCCTTCGCGACACCTGGGAGAAAATTAAAAAGACGGGTTAAACACGATATTCAGGATCGATCAGAATGGCTGCTTCTACCAGGGAGCAACCACCAGCCCCTGGACAGCAGTCTGTTTAACTCGTAACAGAAGAAACCCTTCGAGCCAGCTCCAGGTAGAACTCCCCCTCATGCCGGCGGCCATGCTTGTGGCAGCCCTTGCCATAGATCCGGCATTTGTTGACCAGTTCACTCTCGGCCAGCCGCCGCTGCTCCACCGAGAGTCTCTCGCTGGTCAGTATTTTCAGGATGCTGCTTATGCGGTACCTGTCCATCCCCACCCGGAAACGGACCGAGACTTGATCAGGACGCCCTCCCGCCTTGAAGGTCAAGGGTTCGGCAATTTTCGCAAATGGATAATGAAGGCCTGCCCGCAGCCAGAGGTCGTAATCTTCACAGCAGGGCAGATCCTCGTCAAAAAGTCCGATCAGTTCAAAAAGCCGGGCGCGGACCATGACGGTCGACATTCCGACCGCGCAGATTTTCAGACTTTCGGCAAAAATATCGCCTTCCGGTTTATAATGTTTCTTCTTCTGATTTAAATGGAGGCCCCGCCGGTACCAGATTTCTTCGGTATGAGAAATCATGATCCGGGGGTCTGCCGCCATGATTTTGTGTTGGATCTCCAGCTTACAGGGGGCAAACCAGTCATCCGAATCAAGGAAGGCAAGCAGGGGATACCTGGCCGCTCTGATTCCCGTATTCCGGGCTGCGGCAGGTCCTTTATTTTCCTGGTAGAGGTATCTGAGCTGATCGTCCCGCAGAGAGAGGAGTTTATGGCTGCCGTCATCCGAACCGTCGTCCACCACAATTACTTCAAAGTTTCCGTAAGTCTGGTTGAGAACTGAATCAATGGCCTTTTCCAGGAAACTCAAGCGGTTGTAGGTCGGAATTATAACCGATACCGGACAATCATGACCTGGACCGGAAGGCAGGGGCGAAGAGATCATGTCCGTTCAAAATGGTAATCGATCAGGACCTTGTCGTGATAACGCATGTAGCCGTGAAATAATCCCGGGTGCTCGTCAAAGACAAAAGGCAGAAAACAATGATCTCCCGGCCACATTTCGAGTTCAGCCAGCTTATCGATTTCCTGCCAGGAGAGCAATCCCTCCTCGTTGACCTGGAAAGGCTCCCCTTGAAAGCGGTCGATCCTGAAGACAAATCCGAACCAGTTCTCGCCTTCCGGTCCGAAATCAGGCCAGTTGATGGTTCCGCGCAGAACAATATCCAGGCAGTCGATTCCAGCCTCCTCCTTTATTTCCCTGGTAATACAGGTCAGGATATCTTCGTCCGGGTGCATTTTTCCGCCCATGCCGGTATACTTGCCGTAATGATGATCGTAACTTCTTGCATTACGGTGAACCAGCAAGGTCTTTCTTCCGTCAGGCGATACCACATAACCGAGGGTCGCCACGATGGCGCTGTAGGCAGTCGTCAACATCTCCTCCTTATCCGCGTGATCCAATGATCAAATTCTGTCTTCATTTGAACTGTCTATCTATACCACAACCGACAGACATTTTCATATACCTCGGAATCCGCTGGTCATTGCTTACCATAAATACACCAGGACCGCACCGGGTCTGCCGCCTGCCGGCATCTCATCGTAATCTAATCGAATCCGAATTCAGTATCAGCACCAGCATCGATTTCGATTTCGATTTCGATTTCGATTTCGATTTCGATAAAGATAGCGATCTCTATCAATGGAAATAGAAATTTGGGCTGGATTCGAAATTTTCTGGGCTTTCCTAAATCAATAAAAAAGCGGGCCCCGAAGGACCCGCCTTTTCTAACGCTGATCAGTTATTGTCATTTCCAGGGGACTATTTCATGAAGGCCTCCCAGAGATGGCCGGAGGGGCCCATACTGCCCGATTTACCATCGACGCAAACGTACTCACCAGGCTCATGAACCTTGACAACCACATAGCCGCCGCTGTACCCGGCAATATCTGCGTGATAATCATGCTCGAAGACCAGGTCGTCCTTACCCTTGCGATAAACCACCGGTTCGCTGCCGCTGAAGGGAAGCCGGATAAACAGGGTCTGTTCATGATCGGCGGATGAATGGTCGCCATGCCAGTCGAGTTTGAGAATATGCCCGCTGGCAAAGCCGCGGTCGGCGAGATAAACCGTCTCCCTACTGGGAACGAATCCACACTCAACCAGTCCTTCTTTGACGCCTTCCGGTATATAGAAGTGCATGTTGTCCAGCCAGGGGCCATTGACCACCTGTTTTTCATAAACAGTTTGCCGCTCTGCAGCAGTCAGTTCCGACATATCATCGATAAGACTGATCTGATCTCCGTGCATGTCACCCTCGGAGGTGAGATAGAAAAGATGTTCAGCGTGATGCCTGCTGAGCTCCAGAATGTCCCGCTGTTCCGCTCCCAGCATGCTCATGCCGTTGGCCTCGATTTTTTCAATATAGGCCACCTCTCCGTCCACTATGAAGAAGCCATCGGCATTGGCAAGCACCATGGCATTCTTCTCTTCATCATATTCCAGGAGCCGGTTTTCATCCTTGAACCAGGGAGGCGCCCAAGGCAGAAAATTGATAACCCTGTCCGTTATCCGGTGTGCTCCCTTGTCCTTGATATAGTCGCCGTGGCAGTCATTACACGACTCGGCCCCCAGGGCCTTATCAGCGGGCTTGACTCCATGGCTGTCAGAGAAGTAATGAGCTGCCATAAAAAGAGCCGGCATGGGATTTTTCACCCCTTCCGCCTCGAGGACTCTGGTCAGGGCCTGCTGCATGGCTTCCACGTCCTCCTCCCACCAGATGTCCGGATACATATCCCCGGTATGGTCGAAAATGACGTAACCGCTGTTCTTAAGGATTATCCTGCCCACATTGGGGTTAGCAGCCCAGTTCGGATCATTGGGCGCTATCCCGGCCAGCTCCCCGGGGCTTACCCTTCCCAGGGCCACCGGCGGCAGGTAGGCCTTGATTGCGGCATTGATCTCCTTGAGGTAGAGGACCTTGGCGCCGTTATAACTTATAGCGCTCATATCGTGGTCCTGCTCGGGATTGGCGTTGACCCAGGTCATGATGGTAATCGGGTTGCCGATCACCACCTGAGGGTAGCCGTTTTCTCCGTTGGCATAGTAAAGCGGGGGATACATCTCGTTGTCATATTCCGGATTATATTCGAGGGGCACCCCATTTGCCTTGGCCTGCTCCAGGTTCATCCGGTACATATACTTCCAGAAATCGAACTCCAGATTGGTCGGCATCCCGTTGACGATCCGTCCCGGGTCTCCGGAAGCAAGAATCCGGAAATAGTCCACCATTTCGTTGACATAGTCCATGGGCCTGGTGTCGAGACCGTCGGCATCTATGTGCTGAGTGACCATGTTGAAATGAGGGATTCCGTAACCCGGAGACGTCCCGTAAACTGGAGAAAGAGCGTATTCTGAAGGATAAGCCATAGCTTTGCCGTCACCCCCTGGAAGGATGTTGTATCCAAAACGGTTGTCGAAGTTGCCGTAATATCCCAGGGTGTCATCAAAAGCCCGGAAGCGCCATGTCCTCTTATAAGGAATATGGCAGGTCTGGCAGGAAATTTCGGCGATGTGACGACCGGTGTTTTCCCCGAATTTTTCTTCATGGGCTACGGAAGGATCCGGGGCATTCAGGTCTGCACCGCCTAAATGACAGGCTGCACAGGTCCTGGGCTTTGGATTGTTGTCCAGGTCGTTTCTTACCATATGGGCGGTATCCGTACCCTTCAGGAAATTGTGTTTGTCCTCTATGCTCCCTGACTTGCGCAAATGGCAGGAACCGCAGCCCATATCCTTGTCGGACATGTGGACATCGTATCCCGGAGCCTCGGGATTGTCGGTAAAGTTAATGAACTGGCCATTCTTGACCCAGTCGGATCCCATTCCCAGAGCGTACATTCTGGCCTTGATAGCCTCACTGTTGTCATGATCCTTGGTCATGGTATGACACTGGCCGCAGACCTGGCTCCACTTGTAGGAATCGAGATCCTTATCCCCTCCAAAAAGAAAGCCCATGTCGAGACTGCCGTCGCCGTTCAGATCGGCAGTATTGTAATAGGCTTTGGCTTTCCAGGTACCCTCCTCCTTGACCATTTTCACGTAGGTTACCGGGGCTCCGTCTCCGTTGAGATCCAGTCCCATGAGACCTGCCGTCGGCATGTAATCGAAAAAGGAGGGAATAAAATCGTGCAGCGCGGGCTGAACAGCCTCGGGTGAAACGACACCCTCCTGCATGTCAGCCATGACACCGGCAACATCGACCTGTCCGCTCTGGCTGTCAATATAGCTGTTATCTCCCTGCATGGCCCTGCCCATACCGTACAAAACAGCCCCCCAGGCCTGCCCCACCATGCCGCTGTAGGGAATACCTTCCCCTTCGATCAGTCCGGAGCGGACATAATCCCTGGTCGAGGCATTGGGATTGTCCCAGTCGGTATAGAATTTGCCGGGTTCATAAGCTCTCAGGGGCACGGGAATCGGCATGAGATTGCCCATATTATCCTTGATCCGGTAACCGTAGATGAAGCTGTTGAAAAACATACCTTTCAGCTCATCGATGCCCGCACTTTCAGCCATCAGACCATGTTCTTGCAAATAGGAACGAAAGTCGTTGAACATACTGTCGATGCTGGCCCCGGCCCCGTTAAGCCTCGCCATTTCGTCTTCTGGACCGGCCGGATTGGCGCAGTAGGAGGGTTTTACTCCCGCTTCATTCCAGATCTTGGCGACATTAGTGCCATAAAGGGCATACGGCAGGTTGATTCCAGCTTTCTCGATCTGCTTAAGGCCTTCTGTCCACATCTCCATCATCTCGCCCACGTTCTCCTTGGGGAGGTGGGCCAGGGTGAAAAGACTGCTGGGTCTGCTCATGCGCTGCAGACCGTTGGTGTACGGTAGCGCTGATTCATTATCAAGGCCCGTTTCAAGAGGCATGCCGAAAGAAATTTCGGTTACTTCCCCGTCCTGCCGGTCGGCGAAAATCAGCATCCTGGGCCGAAAGGTTTTTGCCAGCAGACCATCAGCAGCCCGCAGACTCTTTCCGGTCTCCGGATCAATGTGACAGAGTAGACAATCCGCCTCCATAACCCCTGACTGCTTCCAGTCATGCGGTTCCGGTTCGCCGATGCCTTCGATGGTTTCCTCAATGGTATCCCAACTGTAGAGAGCCCTGGTTATGGTATTGGAGTCATAGGTATAGAAATCACGGTCATAACTGTGGGTTGCATTGACTGCGGGATCCAGTTCATCATAGGGAACTACCGAGCCGTCGCTCTGGACAATGCCTTCAGCTGGTCCCCCGCCGGGATGGCAGCTATAACAGGTCTGCATCTGCTCGACCGTACTCTGGTCAAAAAAGTTGGATTTACCCTCGGTTGAAAAAGGATCCTCGAGACTGCCGCGCTTCTCCTTAGCCGCCAACTGGCGGTAGGAGGGAGGTCACCAGGCCCCATACTGCCCGGGGCTCAGCAGGTGACCATAGGCGTTAGCCAGATATTCATAAAGCGTACCGTCATCATGTTCGTCGGACCAGGTGTCGCTCAGGTTTTCGCCCCTAGGACCCACACCTTCCCTGAAGTGATAAGCCATGGTAATGGCCTGATAATCGTGGCAGGCGCCGCAGGTTTTTTTGGGACTGTAGGCAGGCCCCGCCTTGTAGACAGAGCCGTCTGCCGCGGTTACAGTGTCGCTGTCGTTCAGGCTGCTGACAACCGGATTTCCATTTTCGTCCAGCATGGTTACGGCCGGATGAGCGGCCATAGCAGCCGCTGGAAGCAGAGCCCCGGTTAGCATCAGCCCGAAAAGGGCTTTTGCCGATCTTTTTTTTATTCGCATACGTATTTCTCCTGTGCCGGCTAATGCCGGAGTTGTATGGTTTGGATAAAAATCTCTACAGATTGCGTTTTACCTCTCTATTCCGGATGCCTCATCTGCCGGAGGATATAGTTGGTATGGCATTCCATGCAGTCCTCGGTGGCATGACAGACATTGCAGCTTCTGAAATTACGGTGGGCGGCCTCGGCATGCCCTGGTTCGTGACGGTAGCTGATCCAGTCTCCCCTTTTGTGCGAAATCGGCTCCTGGCTTTTATGGCAGTCGGAGCAGTAACTGGCTACATGGCAGGTGGCACAGAGCCGACGGTCATGGGTTGCTTCCACTCCGTGCTGGGTAGTCTTCCAGTTAAAGATTTTGTGATCTTTAGGTTTCTCGGTCTGATGACATTCCACGCAGAACTTTTGGTCTGCTGAGTGACAGTATTTGCAGGATTCATCGAAATAGCTCTCTTCGCCATGAATCAAGGCCCAATCCCCGTGATGGTTTTCCGGGGCCTTTTCCCGACGAATTTCCAGGTGACAGGACGCACAGGCGGCTGAGGATAAATTGCCGTCATGACAATTCTGGCAGGTGCCCATCATGGGCCATTCCAGCTCGATCAATCGGCTTTTTCCGCTGACACTTCCGTGGCAGATAGCGCATTCGATCCCTGCATGAAACCCGTGGCTGAAGAACAGGTCTTCATAGCTTCCCGGTTTTTCCGGAACACCGTGTTCCACCGTATATCCTTTTTCCCTGCTGGCCACGGTATGGCACTTCAAGCATTCCTCGGAAGGATTGGCCATATCGATCTCATGACACTCCCCACACTTCTCCATAGGGGGATTGGTCATGGATTCTTCCCCTCCACCCCCGTGGCAGTAATCACAGCCAAGGTCCATATCCTGAACATGGAGAGCGTGGTTGAACTTGAGGTCTGTCTCCACCTCTTTGCAACCCGAGAGCAGCAGAGCTGCCGCTGTCGCGAGCAGAAGGGTGACAGATAAGACTCTTTTAGAATAATTCATATTTTTTTCCTTCTAATCTATCTCAATGGTTGATCGGCCCTAAAAGGTTTTATGAAAAGTCAGAATCAGGGCATTGATACTGCTGATGCCGTATTCCTCCTGGTAATAATCATCTTCCTCATAGCTGTATTCAATCCTGGCCCACATATCATCAGCGGCAGCGTATTTGAGTCCAAGGTAATAGTGATCGGAGGCCTCTCCCTCAATGAGGCTGTTCACGTCTTCGGTCTTATAGTAGTATCCGGCACTCGCCTCGAATTTATCGAGAAAGCCCTGTCTGAAATCGAGGAAAAGGGATGAGGATTCTCCTTCATAGAGCAAGTTGCGGGACTCCCACCAGTAACTCCAGCCCCCTGAAAAATAAAAATCCTTCAGACCCAGCCACTCATCGAGGGTCAGACCGGCACTCACTCTCTGGAAGTCCGTGCTGTACAAGTCTTCTTTATCTTCATCGCTCAACTGCCTGTTGACGTAGCGGCCAAATACCGTCATACCGTGCTGCGCCGGGACTGGCTGGTTGACCGAGAGAGTATATTCCAGGTACCCTTCCAGCCGGCTAAGATAGAGACTCTTTATCTCTTCACTTATGCTTCCCACATCGTAGAGTGAGGTGTAATCAAGGATGAAATCCTCCGGAATATCACGGGCGATATCGAATCTTCGATAAATACCGGCGCTGACCGATGTCCCGGTCTGTTCTAAATCCGCAGTAAGATGGAGGGAAGCATCCCTGCTGTGTTCATTGATGAAGGCGTAATGACCACTGGTTTTCAGTGCTGACATTGGGCGCCAGTAAAATCCCGCCTCGAAAGAGTTCTCCTGATAAAAAACAGAATCGAGATAAAGGGAAAGGTCCTTCCAGGGTCTGTAACTCAGATTTATTCCTCCTACCCAGTCCTGGTCCAGTTGGGAATAGAGCTGGACTATGGTGCCACCGAAGATTTCTACACCTATTCCCAAGTCCCCCGGGTTCTCCGCGTCCAGCCAAATCCCGTCAAAATTGACATTCTCCGCTCCATAGACGTTCTGACGGCCGATTCGAATATCAAGACCGGAAACCAGGTCGTTCTTTTCCAGGTACCCGTAAAAAAGAGAGAGATGGTTACGTGATGACCTGGTATCGAGATAATCCTGGAAAAGTGAACCATCAAGGGTTCCATCAAGGTCCTTGGCGTACTTGCCGAACGCGGTGAAGGTCAGATCGGGGCCACCGAGCTCCATGTTCATGCCAAACAGCTCCACGATATCCTGGTCACTGGTTTCATCGGCCAGTCTGCCGACCTCCGGGTCATCCGACCAGTGCAGCTGGTATCTGGTGGTACTCCTGATCTCCAGATCACCCCAGGGTGTTTCCGCCGCCTGGCTGTTGTCCGGATATCCTTGAAGAGCCCAGAGGACACAGCCAGCCGTTATCACGGCATTTCTCAAGTTAACATATCTCTTGCGTTTCATTATTCTCCTGATCCTTGGTTAATTGACGTACTCGTACTTACCGGGAAAACACCCTTGCAAACGAGCTACAGCAGGTAATCCGTACCATAAAATTTCTGAGGGGATTCCCATTCGCTCAACTGGGCTACTTACCCCTCATTTGAGGCAAATACCCCAAAATGGGAGATTTGACGCACATGCCGGGATATACCACCCCCTGGACAGCCTGTCAAGGCGCCTAAAGGGAATTAGCTAAAATTATCCTAATAACCAGCT
>JBEPXR010000011.1:0-21397 GCA_041641775.1 Desulfobia sp.
AAGTGGAACAGGGCGGTCGCTGCGAAGACTGGCTGGAGACAATCTCCCAAAACGGCCCTGGAGCCCAGGCCGGACTTTCGGCATACCCCGCTGATTTCAACAGTCCTGAGGCCTGGCAGCGCGAAGATGAGCGCCGGGATTCTCTCTTTTACGAAAGACCCCGGTTTGTCCACCATGTGGATGGGGCTGCCCGCAAAATTATCACAAAACTTCACTCCGAGCTTCTCCCGCCCGGGGCCGAAATCCTTGACTTCATGGCAAGCTGGGACTCTCACCTGCCGGAAAATGCAGGGGTAAACATGCTCGTGGTTCTGGGGCTCAATCGGGAAGAGCTGGCCGCCAACCGGTGTGCCGATGAGGCCATCATCCAGGATATCAATGAGCTTCCGCGGCTGCCATTCAGCAAAAACTCGTTTGATGCTGTCATTTGCACGGTTTCGGTGGAATACATGACCAGGCCGGATGAGGTTTTTGCCGAAATTGCCAGGGTGCTCAGGCCGGGCGGGGTGGTGATCATCACTTTTTCCAACAGGTGATTTGCCCCCAAGATCATCCATATCTGGCGGGACCTGCACGAGTTCGAGAGACTGAGCCTGGTAAGCTCCTATCTTCTTGGAACGGAGAGATTCGGGAAAATCGAAACTGTTTCCATGCGGGACTGGCCGACACCGGAAGATGACAGGTATGCCGGACAGCTTCCTTATGCTGATCCGGTCTATATCTATATGGTGGCCGGCCGACGGTAAAGCCGCCTGTCAGTGTGGAGGAATCCTATCATCCAGAACTTCTCTCACCTTGACCGCCAGCTGCACCTTGCCGAAAGGTTTCTGGATAAAGTGCGCTCCCTGGTCGAGGATCTGGTCCCGACTGATGTTCCTGTCAGTATACCCTGACATGAAAAGCACTTTGAGTTCCGGTCGGACTGCTGAGAGTTTCTCGGATACTTCCCTGCCCCGCATCTTCGGCATAACGACATCTGTCAGAAGAAGATCTATTGGCCCCTCATATACTTTCGCGGAATGCAGGGCATGTTCCCCGTCCGGAGCCTCCAGCACCTTATAGCCCAGGCTCTCCAGTATCCTGGCGGCCAGGTCCCTGACATTGTCGTCATCCTCAACGACCAGGATAGTTTCAGTGCCGCGGGGAGCATTCTCCCTCATTTCCAGAGATTTTTCAGTGGGACAGGCCTCCCTGCAAATCGGCAGGTATACCTTGAAAATGCTGCCTCTGCCGGGTTCGCTGTATGGATGGATGCTGCCGCCGTGCTGCTTGACTATCCCGTAAGTGGTCGCAAGTCCCAGCCCGGTACCTTTGTCCTGCGCCTTTGTGGTGAAAAAGGGGTCAAATACCTGGTCGAGGGTTTCCCTGTCCATGCCGGTTCCCGTATCACGAACCGCAAGCATTGCGTAAAGCCCGGAATTTATACCGTGATAGACATCGGCGCTTTCTTCATCCAGGTCGAGGAGACCGGTTTCAATGGTCATGGTGCCCTTCCCGGGCATGGCGTCCTGGGCATTGACAGCCAGATTCATAATCACCTGCTCCACCTGACCCTGGTCCGCCATGACCGGCAGAGATTCTGATGAGAGTTGCAGATCGATATCGATTTCCTCCCGGATGGTTCGCCGTAGCAGCTTTTCCAATCCCTTGAGCACCTCGTTCATGTCCAGTACTTCCATTTCCAGGGTCTGCTTCCGTCCAAAGGCCAGAAGCTGGCGGGTCAGATCAGCCGCCTTTCCGGCAGCCTTGTAAATCTCTTCAGACAATTCCCGGCAGGACTCGGCATCAGCCTCCTCCTCCATCAACATTTCCGAATAGCCAAGGATCGGGCTGAGCAGGTTGTTAAAGTCATGGGCTACCCCTCCCGCCAGGCGGCCGACAGACTCCAGCTTCTGGGCATGATGAAACTGTTTTTCGAGGTTGGCCTTTTCTTCTTCTGCCTGTTTGCGGCCGCTTATATCGGTAAGCACTCCCTGCAGACCGACAATTCCGCCCGTATCGTAGACCGGAACACTGGAGGTTCTTACCCATAAGTACTCACCGCTCCCGACCCGAATCCTGAACTCCGTGACAATGCGCTCTCCAGTGATGGTTCTTTCAAACTCCTGACCTATCCGGCCCTTGTCCTCCGGATGCACGAGCGGGAAAAACACAGTGCCAGTGAGTTTGTCAGGTGTATAGCCCAGTACTGTCTGAACGGGAGGGGTTACGTAGGTAATTCTTCCTTCCCTGTCCACCAGGTAGACCACATCGTTCAAGTTTTCAACCAGGTCCCGGTATCGTTTTTCCGAATCGCGCAGCTCCTTTTCCAGTTTTTTACGCTCAGTGATGTCCCTGACCACGCTCACCACCCCACCATTCCATCCCGATTCTGGGTTCAGTACGGTGATGCTGTGCTCAGTGGGAAAAACCTCGCCGTTTCTACGACGCATCTGGAATTCCCCGTGGAAGCTCTGTTTCTGTTCAAGCGATTTTCTGGTCAGCCGACCGAATTCTTCAAAAGACTCCCGATCAAGGTGCAGGATTTCCGTAGTCTCTCCTTCAAGTTCATCAGGCCGGTAGCCAAAGATATACTCCACCGCGGCATTGGCACTCTGGACCACGCTGCGCCCGGGACCTATGAGAAAGATAGCGTCCTCCACACTGGAAAAAATGCCTTCCAGCAGTTCCTTGGACTCGCTGAGTTCACGTTTTTCCTTTCGGATATCGGTAACATCCAGGGCGGCCCCGAACCACTCATCACCTCTACCCCCCGGCAGTTTTCTATGAGTCGCCTCGATTCGAAACCAATGGTTGCTGCCGTCGGGAAGACTGGCAAATATATCCCGCTCTATCTTCTCTCCCGTGCGCATCGATCTGCGGAACAATTCTCGAATCTCAGCGCGTTCTTCCGGGAGAACGAGATCGTAAAGTCTGGATGGATTGTGCTCTATTTCGCGGGGATCAATCTTCAGGAGGTTTCCAGCCTCCTTACAGAGAAATGACAGATGGGGGATTTTATTCTGATCCACGGTCAACCTGAAAATCAGACCGGGCAGGTTCTCAGCATATTTCTTCAACAACACCTCTTCATCCCTTCCATTCATTATCTTCATCCACTCTCTTCAGCTTTAAGAACAAATCGTTTCTGTTAATTTCCCAATATCCCCTCCAGGGTCTCCCGGAGCATTTTCCTGGCAGGATCTTCCTGTGCGCTGCTTTCTTTATCCGGAGGCGAAATTTTATCAAGAACTTCCTCCTGAATCTTCTTCCTGACCTCGCTGCCGGCTTTTTCCTGGAGCTGCCGCCGGACGGCTGAGGTATCGAGGCTGAAATTGGGATCGGTAAGGGAGCCACCTACATCCAAGGGCAGACGGGCCCAGCCCTGCTCGTCCTTGATAAACTGGGTAATCGCCCCCCTGTCGCCCAGGATGCCGGCATACTCCGGAGAAAGGCGAAGACCCAGGGAGAGGTCAATGGTTCCGTCAAGACCTATGGTCCCGGTTGGCTGCATCTTTAGATCACTGCCGTTAAAATCGGTATTGACGCGAAGCCTGCCTTTGTCGATGGTATATTCCCCCTTAAACCGGCTGAAACGAAGGACCCGGAGTTTTTCGAGGTCGAGAAACCCAGCCAGCCCCTCTGCCAGGCCGGCCCCGGTTATCCTGCCCTCAAGAAGGCGCATCTGGCCCTGGCCGGACAGGCTTTTCTTGATCGTCTCAGGATGGACGCCCTGACCGTGGGCCTTGAGATCAAAAAAAAGTTCGCCGAAGACAGTGTCTTTGGCTTTCGGAAGAAAAGCACTTACAAAGGGATTGGCGTCCACCGCCTTGACACTGACCTCGGCCTGGTAATCCAGGCCTTTGCGCCCCAGATCGATTCGGGCGGTTTTGCTGAAATTGCCCCCCGCCACCTGTCCCTTCAGGTGTTCCACGGTGAGAATATTGTCTTCCAGGTGATAAGCCAGGTCGAAATTACGTATCGTCAACCCCTTGTAAAGAGCGGTGGCAACCAGAACTTTGCCGTCTGCTTTGAGCGGAATCTCGAATGGGCCGATTTCTCTGTCTTTCTTCTCTCCGGCTTTACCCGGTTTCTCTTTGCCGGCCGCTCCCGGGGCTGATAGGGCCTTGAGCAGAGGGTCGACAGCAAAGCGTTCGGAAGTCACAGCACTTTTGATCCGTATCTGCTTGCCGAAGAGATTGGCGGCTTCGAATTTGAGGTCTGCCAGATTTTCTCCCATTGTCATCCTCATGTTCCGGGATACGAGCATATCTCCTTTCAGATCGATTGCTCCGCTCAGTTCCGGCCGGAAGTTTTTTTTGCCAGCCTGAACCGAGGCCAGCTCGATCATTCCCTTCTCGAGCATCTTATCAGGTTCGGATATCGGGCCGGAAAGCCTGACTTCGGCTCGGACAGTGCCGGACGGATCCAGAGAGGCGGCATCATTGGCCAGCCCTTCGGGGACAGCGGCAAGGATGGCGGGCAGTTCGACCCGGGGTATGTTCAGGTTCAGGTCAACCTGCGGCTCGGTGGCATATTTCCTGACTTCACCAGACGCCTCCACCGGGATGTTGTTCAAATCGAAGGCAGCTCTGCTCAGCTTCAGGGTAGATGCTGCGAGATCGGCGGACAGATCGTACTCGAGGGCAAGCCTTGCCTCCTTTATCGGTGCATCTTCGAGGGTATCCAGGGTGATATCGATCTCATCGAGTGCAATACTTCCCCTGGAAGTGATCGTCTTTGCATCGCCCTCTGCCTTGAGATCGAGACCGAGTCTGACAGACTTCAGCTTTCCAGGAACCTTCTCCTGAAAATAAGGAGAGAAGTCGGTGAGGGGTAAACCGGTGAGGTTGACTTCAGCCGATCCCCGCTGCTTCAGGGGATCGATCTTACCCTTGATCATCAGGGGCGCACCCTGAAGACTGGCGCTGACCTTATAGGGGAAGCTGAGATCCAGGGCAAGACCGCTGACCTCGAGCGACAGATCCTCAAGTTTATAGCTGAAGGGGGGCTGGCTGCCAGCAGCGTGATCAAGGAAGAATAGACGGCCCTCGGAGACGGCCAGGCTGGAGACAAAAAGATTTAGGGGAGGACTTTCCCTTTGTTTTTCAGAGGGAGCGGCAGGTTCTTTTTCCCTGTCTTTTCTGAGCAGATCGCTGAAATTGAAGGTTCCGTCGCTCTCCCTGACTATCCGGATTCTTGGTCCTTCCAGGCGGACTTCATCCACTACCACTTCCCTGAAAAAAAGGGGCCAGAACTGATAGCGAAGCTCGACCTCATTGGCTGCTATAAAATTTTCCGTGCCGTCCCGCTCCCTGACCACCAGATCCTTGATGACGATTCCCGAAAACAGACTGATCTCGATATCACCCAGGGAAACCTCCCGGTTCAGAGTCTTTTCAGCCATGGGCAGGACAGTGGAACGAACCCGATCCGGTGTGATCAGGAATGAGGCCAGCAGAAAAACAGCGATAATGAGAACGAGGAGGAGGCCGAGGAGAATGCCGGCTATTTTGATGAGCTTCTTCATGTCGTTTGATCACCTTGACAGTTGCAGATATTGGTTTCCCATACCCGTTATGCAGTTCAAAAAAACAATCTGCTCAACGGATAATCAGCAAAAAATTCCTGTGAGAGGAAACTTTCTGTCTTCTATTATCATACTATAAATATTCGCAGGCCATATCAATGAGCGAAATCATCATTGCAGGGCTGGGCAAAGAAAGGGGCAGGACGGCCATAAACGGTAGAAGTAAAAGATGAGCTGAAAATGACTCTGAATATATCCACTCCACGGGTATGCGTGGCATTGCATGAATATGGATACCGGGGCCCGATACCGAGTCCATCGTCGGGAGCCAGTTGAGGCTATGTGTAGAAAGTCTTATCTGAGGAGATTAGATATAATTATGTAAAATCAGTTGCTTGTGTAAACCTGAATCAGTTTCTTGATGAATTCGGGAAGGGTGTTGATTTTTTTCATGAGATCGTCCAGGACGTACTTTTTCAGTATTTCCTCAATGGATAATCCTTCCCACCCCAGACGGGCCTTGTAAGCTTCGGCGTAGAGAGTCGGCAGTTTCGCTTCAGGCGTACCGGCGAGCAGCTGATAGCAGAGTTTGGCGAAATGAAGAAGGGCGACGCTGTCGACCACGTCCCCAGGGACTGATGCAGGAGGAGCAAATTCCGGGTAATCCTGATACTGGACGGACCGGCAGATGGCTTCCGGCAGCTCCCATTCCTCGAGAAGAAGAGCTCCGAGTTGGGACTGATCGATGATGCTTATCATTATCTCCAGATTGGGATTGTTCTTGATAAAAAGTTCACCGACACTCTCCCCCAGGTTGTGGAGCAGGCCGATGGTAGCCATGCGGACAGGTATGGTCTTCTCTCTGGCCCTGGACATCGAAAAAAGCATCTGGGAGATCACCAGAGCCCGGGCATGTATCTCTTCAAACTTCGGAGTCTCCGGCATGGCCTGGCGAAGCCCCTCTGAAACCGCCAGCTGGTAGAGGGCTTCGAAGCCGAGAAAGAGAACGGCGTTGCTGATATCTGACACTTTGGACCGCAGCCCGTAGTAGGACGAATTGACCTTTCTGAGGACATCGGCGGTCAGCGACGGGTCCTGCTGGATTATATCGGCTATCTGGCCGGCGGTTGTATTCTCGTCGAGAAGTCGACTGGTCAGGGTGTGAACGAAGAGGGGCAGTCGAGGAATCTTTTTAACCATGCTGCGCACCAGCGGTGACCGGCTGTATTCGTCCAGCTTGTGAATTCGGGCCTCGTAAAGGCCTTTTTTCGCGAGATGACTCGAAAACGAAAGTTTTCTGTTCATGACAGCCAGGTCGTTGCATTCCCTCGCCGTCTTTTTTGCCAATTCACGGTAAAAACCCAGCTTCATTTTTTCATCGAAAAAATCCACCTTGCGCTGGTTCAGTACCATAACCTTGCTGGGCTGTCGGGTCACTGCCGTACACCTGTAGGGAGCCTGCCAGTTGAATTCGGAAGCGCCCAGCCAGGCTCCCCTCTCAAAAGAGGAAATCTCCCTGGTCTTCCCGGCAAGACTGGTCGTGGTCACCACCGAGCCGTGCAGGAGAATGAAAAGGGATTCCGCCGTCTCGCTTTCTTCAAAAATGATCTGGCCTGGTTCATAACGCTTGACGTCAATGATTTGGTAAAGACGATGGACCTGTTTTTGATCGAATCCTTCGAAAACCGGGGCTAGTGAATTGTTTAAGCTCATGGCATCCTGGGGTTGATTGAGAACGATTCTGCAGCGGTTGTCCTGTATTCATGAGCAATTACTGTTCCGACAAGTCCTATCAGAGGTAATTTTTTATTTTTTTGGAGAAATCGAAGATAAAACAGGACAAAAATAACAAGTGGTAGGAAATAAAAGAGAGGGTTTCGAGAAACTGGTACTGGGTTCTTTTCTAATGTCGCTCTTAAGTGGGGCAGGAAAAGCTGCATGCGTCAACTTTTCCTGCCAACCCCTTTATCTGCTGGTCCTGCAAAGTTTTCACGTTTCCATACAACCTCTTAAAAGAAACGTGTCAATTTTTCCTGCTGATCTTCAAGCACACCGAATTATCCGTCGGAAGTCTTCTCCTGCTCTTTCCTCTGTTCCTTGACCCGGTAAGCCCAGGAAACCAGGGCAATGCTGATAAAGACCAGGGC
Source organism: Desulfobia sp. (assembly GCA_041641775.1). Classification (GTDB taxonomy): domain Bacteria; phylum Desulfobacterota; class Desulfobulbia; order Desulfobulbales; family SURF-16; genus JAWLDV01. The sequence goes on from JBEPXR010000011.1 coordinate 7,657, forward strand.
GAAACCAAGCAGGTGGATATAGTGGAACTTGTCACCCAGCCAGACATAGGAGAGAATGAGGGCGCTGGCCGGCATAGCTCCCATAAAGCCGGCCGCCGTACTCGGCCTGACCTGCTCCAGCCCGTGAAACCAGATGGTCGTGCCGATGGCAAGCGGTCCTAAGCCCCAGACCACCAGGCCCAGCCAATGGTTGGCGCTGGGTTTGGCAAAATCAAAGGACAGCCCCTGGTAGATTCCCGGGATCGCAAAGAGCAGAACCGCGATCCAGACGGCCAGGGGGAGGACGACCGTGGGCCGGACCTCCTTAAGGACACGTTTTCCCACCAGGGAATAGGCGGTCTGGCTGCACACCGCGGCAAAAACGAGCAGACTGCCGAGCACGAGTTCCCAGCCGCCGGCCTTGATCGATTTCCCCGAGATGTTGATAATCAGGACGCCGGCCACTGCCAGTGTTACGGCAAGAGTCTTGCGCCAGCCCATTTTGTCGTTCATGAATAGCACTGAAGCCACTGCCATGGCAGCCGGACTCAGGCTCATCACCACGGCCCCGACTACCCCGTTGACCATCTTCATGCCTGTCAACAGAAAGAGGGTGAATGCCACGATACCGACCCCACCGATGATGCCTATTTCGATCCAGTCTCGACGGGTAATATCCGGCAGTCGCCGGCGATTGTAAACAAGGAAAGGCGTCATCGCCAGGGCGGCAACCAGCAGCCGCATGAACGGTCCCAGAAACAGCGGGAAACCATCTGACACAATTTTTGCGGAAGGAGTTCCCGTGCCGAAGAACGCCATGCCGAAAAAGAGCTGGGCGAAGATGAGTAATGTTATCCAGAATTTGCGATCAGCCATACTTTCCTCCTCATTTCCTGCGGGCGCTATCACTCATCGCGCTACCGGATCGCGCCCTCATTTTGATCTTGTCATTTTCATCAATTCCGGGACGTGGTGTTTCTTACCTAAATTTATTAGTAGTATAGATGGTAAGCTTTTGTGAAGGGAAAAAGATAGAGGGGGGAGTTCGGGGCTTCTCCTACTTCTGTATACTCATATTCAGGAAAGGAAGATTTTGGCTGACTGCTGTTGTGTCGTAATGTCTTCTCTGCTTTCTGATCAACCCCGAAAGACAGAATGCGGATCGATGCCCAACTTCGCCACCCACTCCCGGGGTCTGAAAGACAAGCAGTTCAACTTTGCCGCAATGGAAACGACGGAATCCAGGACAGGCAAAATAAAAAGAAATCAGGAGCGAATTTCCTGAAAAGTCAATATAGACAAAATTGAAAGCCGGTTTCCGTCGCAGGAATTTCGGCCTGTCTCAGGGTCCAAATATATCCTTGGGCTGATAGCCGGTTACTCCCTCTCTGATCGTATACCGGCGAAGCCGTTCATACCAGGCAGGAAAAACACACCCACCTGCGCCAAAATACTTGATCAGCCCGAAATCCATAATTACTATTATCTAAACAGATTCATGCCCCGCGATGCATTGACCGCTGTGGAACATGTTTTTACAGACCATATATAAACTGATGATCGAATACAACAAGGAGGAAAAAATATGGGTATCGAAAGAGTTCTGTTTAAAAGCGAGGAGAAAAAATCCGCCAGTGACATAGCCAACGTCCTGCGCAGCATAGCTGACAAAGTGGACAGCGGCAGCATAACCCTGCAGCAGGGAGCGGACAAAATTTCCATAGATTTCCCGGCCAGCATGGTCCTGGAATTAAAGGTCGAAGAAGAACGGGGACGAAAGCTGAAAAAATCTCTGGAAATAGAACTGGAATGGATTGTGGGCGGTGAAGAAAAAGGCGGCACCGGAGAGACGATGATCAGTTAAGATGCTGGAGTCATTCGTCCCGATATAACCCCGGAATCGTGCCATGAGTGGTCATGATTGACTGTTATCACTGCGGTTCCGGGATCATTTTTTAAGCAAGCTTATATTTGGAGTTTTATGCACACCCATAATCTGGAAGAATGGGAGCACAGTCATGATTTCACCCTGATTCACGAGAAGGGAGAAAAGAAGACGATTCAGGTCCTGGTGCTGACTTTCATCACCATGATTGTCGAGATCGTTGCCGGTGACATCTTCGGTTCCATGGCTCTTCTGGCGGATGGCTGGCACATGGGAACCCATGTGGCCGCCTTTGCCATCTCCGTTTTCGCCTATCGATATGCCAGAAGCCATGCCGAGGACAGCACCTTCAGCTTCGGGACGGGCAAGGTCAGCGTTCTGGGGGGATTTGCCAGTGCCGTAGCCCTGGCCGTGGTCGCGCTGATCATGGCCCTGGAATCGGTGGGACGCCTCTACAGCCCTCGGGAAATCCATTTTAATGAAGCCATTGTCGTAGCCGTACTGGGCCTCCTGGTCAATCTGGCCAGCGCCCTGATTCTCAAAGACAGCCACAGCCACAGTCATGATCATCACGGTCACGGTCACGATCATGATCATCACCACCACGACCACAATCTGAAGGCCGCCTATTTCCACGTCATAGCCGACGCCTTCACCTCTCTGCTCGCCATAGTCGCGCTCTTTTCTGGCAAATATCTGGGCTGGGAACGATTGGACCCCGTGATGGGTATAGTCGGAGCCCTGGTAATCGGCCGCTGGTCTTACGGACTGGTAAAAGATACGAGTTCCATTCTGCTTGATCGGGACATCGGCGACGAACGGAAGAAAGAAATCAGGGAGGCTATTGAGAAAGACGCGGACAACCGGGTGTCGGACATGCACATCTGGAAAGTAGGGCCGGCCAGCTTTGCGGCGATCATTTCCGTAGTCACCCATTTCCCTAAAAATCCGCAGGAATACAAAAATTTACTCGTTGAATTTGAAGAAATTTCTCATGTCACGATTGAGGTAAATGGCTGCACAAGCGAGCCGTGCGTACCCCCCAGTCAGTAGCAGGGGTCACGCAACTGTTCCTGCCAGATCATTGAGTTCGCGGGTGTACTTCTGGTAATCCTGGGAACCCCAGGCCGAGTAGTTCAGATTTTTGAAGATACCGGTAAGCCTGGTGAAGTAGTTGCGGGCCGCTTCCTTGTCCTTGAAGTCGTAGTCGTAGTCTATAAGATGCTTGAGCCGGAGGAAGTTGTCAACCTGGCGTTCCGGGGAGGTTGAGACATCCACCTCATCAAAGGCGTCCTGCTGCAGGTAGACCATATCCACAAAGTAGGCCTTCTGGTAGGTGACAAAATCTCCCAGCGAAATCCCCTCCTCACCGGTAACCTGCATCATTCTCCGGATGGAGTCTCCCTCCTCGAGGAGCTCCAGGACATCCAGCACCATATCTGTCCAGCCCTCGTGCAGATTCTGGTCGAGGTAATCCCTGAGCTGCTCCAGGTAGCGGGACCATGAAATCAGGGGGTCGATGGCTGGATAGAAGCGACGGTAGGCCCGCTCCGAAGAGAGTCCCAGGAAAGCTTTGACCGTGGCCAGGGTGGACTGGGTCACCGGTTCTTCGAAGTTGCCGCCGGCAGGGGACACCGTCCCGATCATGGTCAGCGAGCCGACTTTCCGGTCTCCTGCCCTGATCACTCCGGCCCGCTCATAGACCTCCTTGATGTTGGAGTCGAGATAGGCCGGGTAGGCCTCCTCTCCCGGAATTTCCTCCAGGTTGCCCGAGGTTTCACGCATGGCCTGGGCCCATCGGGAGGTGGAATCGGCCAGGAGTAAGGTTTCATGCCCCATCTGCCGGTAGTATTCCCCCAGGGTTATCCCGGTGTAAATTGAGGCTTCCCGGGCGGCCACCGGCATGGACGAAGTGTTACAGATAATCACGGTCCGCTCCATCAGAGAACCGCCGCCTCTGGGATCTTTCATCCTGGAGAAATCGGTGATCATCTCCACCACCTCCCCCGCCCTTTCCCCGCAGGCTACGACAATGACGATGTCTGCCCGGGAATAGCGGGCGATCAAACCCTGAACCACGGTCTTCCCGGCTCCGAAAGGTCCGGGTATGCAGGCCGTACCGCCTCGGGCCACCGGAAAAAAGGTATCCACTATCCTTATGGTCGAAATCAATGGCTCCGAAGGAAAGAGCCGATCTGAAAGGCCTTGGTGGAGAAGGTATTCCGGCAGAGGACGCCGCACCGGCCAGCGCTGCTGCAGGGTGATCAGTTCCTCCCTGCCTTCCTGATCGCTTATCCTGGCCACCGGGTCCTGAACGGTAAAACTCCCCCCCTGAATCCAGGTGACCTCCACTTCCCCTTTCCTGGCAAAGGGCACCATGATCTTGTGGTTATAGCGGCCTTCCTGGACTGTGCCCAGGATGCCGCCGGCCTTGAGCCGGTCACCGGCCCGGACCGCAGGGACGAAAGACCACTTATGGACAGTGTCCAGGGGTTCCACCTGAACGCCCCGGGGCAGGAAGAAACCGTGTTCCGAGGCCAGAACCTCCAGGGGATTCTGGAGCCCATCATAGATTTTGCCCAGGAGGCCCGGTCCCAGAGTCACCGAGAGGAGCTCGCCGGAAAGCTCCACCGGGTCGCCCACTCTTATCGCCGCAGTATCCTCGAAAACCTGCATATCAGCCCGTTTACCCCGGATGCGCAGAACCTCGGCCTTCAACCTCTCCTCGCCTACGCGAATATAGGCCACTTCATTTTTCATGAGCGCCCCGGATTCATACTCCATGGTCACGATGTTGCCCTTGACTCCGGTCACCCTGGCTTCAGTCGAAGAGTTTGGCATACTGCCCCATTACCTCCCTGGTCAGTTGGTTAAATCGCTTTTTCCCTTTCTCGCGGTCCTGCTTGACCCAGTTGTTTACCACATCCCAACGCACCAGGTAGAGCATAACCGCCTCAAAATCGAAATGATGGTGTTCCGCAAGCTTTCTCAGATAATCCCAGATCACCGAGACCACCAGGCGATGGGCTGACATATTCTTATCCTGGGAGAGATGGAGCCGGAGTTCATCGAGCCATGGAAACCGCACTCCCAGACCAAAATTGGTGCGCTGCCAGTTCCTGACGATATGACGGCCCCAGGTTCCAGCATACTCAGGGGGGGGGAGATCACGTTGACGGCGGCGGACTGCGGCAACCAGCATCCGAATATCCATCAGATGGGTGACGATTTCATGAGCCAGGGGATATTCGATTTTTTCCTGGATTTTCTCGAATGCCGCCATGACATCCTTGTCACTGCGGCAGTGTGGCCTGCGCTCCCAGCGAAGAAATCTTTCCAGTCGGCGGATGATCTTTCGGTCCCGCTCGGAAAGCATGTCAAGGCGTCCTTCCAGTCGGGGCCAGTTTATGGGAAGTCTGGCCTGCTCAAGCTGCAACGGCATGGGGGGAAGGCTCGCTATAAGGGTATAGTACCCGGTGCGGTTTTTCAACTGAACCACCTTACTGGATGCTGCCCTCGATCAGGGCCCGGAATCGGGGAAGGAGATGTTCGAGTAAAAGTTCGGTAACCGCCTCATCGGTAAGATTGATCCGGACATCCTCCTCCACCAGCTTGATGGTCAGCCCCGCCCTCTGCTTCTTGGAAGTATGGAGAGTAACTCCGTCCCGGAGCAGATCCTCAGCCCTGGCCAGCATAAACTGCCCAAGGCTTCCCTCCTTGACCTTCTCAGGGTGACGCCGCAGTTCATTGAGCCCCACCACGTCCTCGGGCAGAATGATCTCCATCTGCTGGTCCCGTTTTTTCTCAGGCAGGGCACGACCGGCAATCTCCAGAATGACTTTTTTGAGAAAATCCGGATCCTGAAGGGTTTCTTCAGCCAGCTCACCGATCCGCTGGGCGAACTGATGGCTCAAGGTGGACTTCAGGTTGAGGACAGTATCCCTTGCCGCGAGCTGGACGGCCTCCTGTGCGGATTTACGGTAATGCTCCGCCTCCTCCCTGGCCTGTCTGCGTATATCATCGGCTTCAGAGTATGCGTCATCGACGATCTCCTTAGCTTTCTGATGGGATTTGGAGACAATCTTTTCTCCTTCCTGGCGGCCCTCGGCCAGGCCTTCTTCCCGGAGCCGGTTGATCAGTTCCTGCACACCGGACGACAGTTTTGATTCAGCCATAGTTATCCTGTTCAAAGTTCAAAGTTCCGAGTTCGAATCAGCCTCAAGCTCCACCCGGTATTCCAGCACTTATGACCAGAGCAAAGATAAAGGCAAAAACCGCAAATCCTTCAACAATAGCGGCCGGGGCCAGGGAGAGGCCAAAAATTTCCGGTTTGGTTTTGCTGACATGGATGGCAGAGGCACAGGCATCTCCCTGACGCAAACCGCTCCAGAGCAGGGCGAGGCCGGCGAATATACCGATGCCGAAAAGCCCCGGGGCGCTTTCAACCGTCACTGGTCTGTTCAAGGAAAACATGACCACAATTCCGTAAATCGTCTGGGACGAGGGCATAGCCGAAACCCCGACGAAACGCCCATAGCCGCTGTCCACATCAAGAAGGGCTCCGCAGGCTGCCTGTCCCGCCTTGGCGCAGCCGATGATGCTGCCTATAGCTCCCAGGGCCATGGGTCCGTAAATGCCGATCCAGCCCAAGGTGATGATTATTGGTTCCATATTGTCTCTCCCTTTTTGCGAAATGGTCTGTACGGATAACCTTCCTCAGCCATCCCCCAGTTAAAGAATTCGATATAGTTAAGCCTGAGACCGTGAACCACCCCGCTCATCAGTGCGAGAAGAAAGTTGAGACCGTGTCCCAGGAGCAGGATGAGAATGGCAATGAGTGTACCCAGACCGGCTATATTTTCCTTTGCTCCCGCCGCCATCTCGTTAAAGGTAATGGCAAGCTGGGCACTGGCGAGTCCCAAGGCGAATATCCTGAGGTAGCTCAGCACGTCGCCGAATATCCGGGAAATACCGGTAAGAGCGAGCAAACCGTCCAGCAGTCGCCCCAGACGGTCTTTCCAGTTCCCCTGCCACCAGGGGCGCTGACTGCTGAAGAAGAGAAGCAGGAAACAACCGCTTACCAGGAAGGTCCCTCCCGGTTTCCAGCTCTGGAAACCTTCCACGAAGCCGGCATGAGCGATCCAGAGAAGGAGCCCCCCGATAATAATGCCGATCCAGCCCAGGGGCCTGAGTCTGGATTCCGTTCTTCCGGCCTTGATAAAGTTGATGAAATGGGCGAAGAGCAGGTGAAGAATGCCGAGCAGGATGGAGATCGTCATCATCCGGTACTGATCGGTAGCCTCGACTATCTTGAGTTTTGCCAGCCAGGAATTTTCCGGGGGAGCCAGTCCGAAATAATTACCGGCCAGAACCCCATAGGCAATGGTTCCTGCCACGAGGAATCCGAACAGGGTACAGAGTTCCTGCCTGCCGCAACGAAGCCTGCGCCTAAACAGGAGCCAGATCCCCCCAAGAAGCAGACCGTAGCCGGCATCCGAGATAATCATGGCAAAAAAAACCACAAAGGAGAAGAAAACGGCCAGGGACGGGTCCCAGACTTTATAGCCGGGAGTAGTATAGAAATTGACCAATTTCTCCCCACCTGACAATTTGTCGGGGTTCTCAAGCATGGTCGGCGGCTCTTCCCCCACGGGAGGAGGTTCAGCGTTCAACACCAGAGAGTGCACGACGGCAAAATTCTGGAGTTCTTTCATGGAATACTCCGGGGCCCAGCCCTCCACCACGAAGAGATCGCCATCGTCATAGATCTCCCTGGAAGCCCTATCCAGATTTTCCTGGTCGTCCGCCACGGCCAGAAATCGTGAGAACTGAGCAAGCCAGCGGGTCAGACCTACCCGGCGCCAGTGCAGGTCGTCGAGTTCTATTTCAACTTCCTCCAGGCGCTGTTTCAGAGTAGTCAGGGAACGATTGCCGGTATGGGTGCGGGGAACTGGCATATTTTCAGGCTCCTTTCTGGCTATCACCACTACATAGGAAAAGCGGGCATCCCGGTAAACGCACTCATAGGCATATCCCGTTTGCGCGACATCGGACATCCGGTAATGTGGGACGATGTAAAACCAGAAACGGTAACCGCCAACTTCTTCAATGGAGGGTAAGGAAAAATCCCCCCAGGGCTCCAGCCCATCGATGCGGCGGACAAGGTAATCGTATTCATCGGTCAGTTCCCTGATCCGGTCCCTGATTCGCAATGCCTCCTCTTCCACTTTTCGGGCATTGAAATTTTCCGGATCCCTAGCCTGCCTCCTTTTTTCCGGACACTTTTCCAGGAAACGAAAGGCTTCGTGGGTATCCGCCGAGATCCCGGGGGCAAAGGCGGCCTTTTCCACATCCTGGTAGGTGATGAGATGAACGGCGCCCAGAGACTGGAGTCCCTCCAGGATGTCAAGTTTCCAGCCGGTCATGCCCAGTATGGTTATCCGGGCCATGGGAACGATCGCCATCAGTAGCCCTCCGCCTGACGTTTCGCCTTGGCAATCTTGGAGCGGACCACCCCTGCCCTTTCCATATCACCGAGGGCGATCTGAATATTTCGAATATTCTGCCGGGCTTCAGGAATAAGGACCTTGTCGAAGAGATTAACCCGCTGGGTGATAGTCTGCAAGGCCTTCTGCAGACGGCGGACTCTCTCATCTTCGATCTGGAGGTGCACCCGGAGCCTTACCGTCTCCTGGAGGGCGTCGACCAGAGCATCCACCCAGAGAGGCCTGGCGAGCATCGAGTATTCGGCTGTGCTGATCTTCATGTCTCCCAGAAGTGGGAGCTTGACGCCGAGAAGGTTCTGCTCGCTCAAGCTGACTTCCTCAAGGCTAACAAGACCGGAAGGATCGATATCTTCGTTGCCCAGGAGAGCGATCCAGTCAGACGACTCCTCTTCAATACGCTCGATTTCCCTGCGAGTCGAATCCCTCTGCTGTTTTGCCTTCCTGATCTCAAAGAGAAACTGCTGGCGTTTAAGATCCAGGGAAGGCAGATACTGCTCGTAGAGGTTGAGCCTGTCACGCTCCGCCTTGAGGGCTGTTTTATTGAGGGTTATCTTGGCCATTTTAATGGATCAGGGGTATAAGACAGGTACTCAATGCTCATTGCTTTCTCCTCTTTTATCTTCACCTTCCTCCTGAGGAAAATACTTGTCCACCAGCCACTGTTTCATCAGGAGTTCCTCGGAATCGAAACATTCGGCCATGGTTTCCCAGGAGAGGTCCAAGGCCTCGTTCAAAGTCATGGAGGCATCAATCGCCATAAAACGCTTCTTGAACAGAGTGCCGAAACGCAGGAGTTTATGATCATAGGGGGAGAGATCAAAGGCCATTGCTTGCTTTCTCTCGGCTTCCTGGGCCTCCGAATAAAAGCGAATCATGGTGTTCATGACCTGGGCGTGGTCTTCGCGGGTCTCTTTACCGATAACCTGCTGTTTGAGTCGGGAGAGGGAGCCGAAGGGATCTATCTGCCGGTTGTGCAGGTAAAACTGACCCTCTGTAATGTATCCGGTATTGTCAGGAACCGGGTGGGTAACGTCATTCCCCGGCATGGTGGTGACGGAAAGAATGGTTACCGAACCGGCTCCTTTATAGTCGCAGGCCCTTTCATAGCGCTGGGCCAGCCTGGTATAGAGATCTCCCAGATAGCCCCGGTTGGAGGGCACCCTTTCCATGGCAATGCCGATCTCCTTCATGGCATCGGCAAAAGCGGTCATATCGGTCATCAGGACCAGGACCCGCTTGCCCTCTTCCACGGCGAACCGCTCAGCGACCTTCAGGGCCATGTCCGGGACCAGAAGCCGCTCCACGATGGGATCGGATGCCAGGTTGACATACATGACGGTCCGGGCAAAATTGCCTTCATCTTCAAATTTGGTGCGAAAATAATGGTAGTCGTCAAAAATCAGTCCCAGTCCTGCAAAAACGATGAGGTCTGCGTCGGCCTGAATGGCGATCCTGGCCAGAAGTTGGTTGTATGGTTCTCCAGCCACTGAAAAGATGGGAATTTTCTGGCTCTCCACCAGACAGTTGAAGAGATCGATCATGGGGACCCCGGTATGGATCATCTTGTGGGGCATGACCCTGGTCATCGGATTGACCGAGGGCCCGCCTATGTCGATCTGTGGATCGCCTTCCAGATCCGGCCCCCGGTCAATCGGCATCCCCGATCCTCCAAAGACCCGGCCCAGAATATTGCCGGAGTACGTCACCTGCATGGGATGGTTGAGGAAGCGGACCGAGGCGGAGGTGGAAAGACCGCGCCCTCCGGCAAAGACCTGGAGGGAGACGACATCGTCCTTGATCTCTACGACCTGGGATAGAGAGGATTCGCCGTCCGGATTTTCAATAACCGCCAGGTCAATGTATCCCACGTCACTGGCGCGAACCTTGATCAGGTCGCCGACGATCTCGAGTATAGTGGTATGCCGCTGGAGTGCGTCCATCTCTTGCTCTTCATCCTCCTGTATTGCATCTGAAATCAGAGTATCAAGACTTGGTTTGGAGGGTCAAATAGAATTTAGGCGAAATGTGAAGTGTAAATCTTTTCCCTTATGCGTCTTTGGAGCTATCGTCGTGGAAAGAAGGGAAACTGGAAAAACAGATACTTGGTTGAAGAATATTCAGGAAATATTAAATCTGGATTTCATTTTTAACCAAATAGACTGGACAGCAAACTGTTATTGGAAATACATGTAAATATTGCTATGTTTAAATTACCAGAGGATTCAGGCAATCTTCATATTGATAAAAATGATCCAAGGAGGGTAAAATGGCAAGTCTTACGCAAAGAATGATTCGGGCGGCTAAACTGGAAGCCGAGCTCTATGAAGAGGTGGAAAACGACACCACTGCCATGAAGCAGGCCATTGCCGTGGTAGTTCTGTCCAGTGCGGCCGCTGGCCTCGGAACCATCAACGTAACCGGGATCAGCGGCATCATCATGGTCACTATCTCCTCCCTCATCGCTTGGTTTGTCTGGGCCCTGCTGATCTATCTCATCGGTAGCAAGCTGATGCCAGAACCCCAGACCTCGACTGACCTGGGGGAGCTTTTGCGAACCATAGGTTTTTCCAGTTCCCCCGGCGTAATCCGGGTGCTGGGTATAATACCCGGCCTCTACAGTGTCTTTTCACTGGTGGCCTCAGTCTGGATGCTGGTGGCCATGATCATTGCTGTCAGGCAGGCCCTGGATTACAAGAGCACAGGACGGGCAGTGGGAGTCTGCCTGATCGGCTGGCTGGTTCAGGTTATCTTTATCGCTCTGACCCTCTCCATTTTCGGAAGCCAGTATACACCCGTTAACTGATTCTTCCCGGGACACTTTAATACTTCACTTTTTAAAAATTATGTCCACGGTAGCCGTATTGGGAGCCAGCCCGAAAAACACGCGTCACTCCAACCAGGCCGTCCAGATGCTCCTTGATCACGGTCATGAGGTCATTCCTGTCAATCCCCTTGAAAAGGAGATCTGCGGCCAGAAAGTATACCCGGATCTGAGGACGATCCGGGATCTCCAGATTGACACCCTGACTGTATATCTCAGTCCAGAGAGACTGGCTCCCCTGACCTATGATATCGTCAAGCTCGAACCGGCCCGGATAATCATGAATCCCGGCACCGAAGACGCGGCCATTATTCAGGATTTCAAGAGGTGGGGTCTGGTAGTAGTTACGGCCTGCACCCTGGAAATGCTGAGAACGGGCCAGTTTTAGACACCCCGGTAAAAGACGGAACTCGATCTCTTAAGACAGGAAGAAACCCTCCCAGGTATGGCCCGAAAAAAAACACTGTCCCCTATAAACTCCAGTCTGATTTTTCTGATTCTCAAAAAAATCAGAAGTGCCTGTACCGATCTCCTTCCCATAGCACTGGTTATCATGTTCTTTCAGCTAGTGGTGATCCGGCAGCCCTTGCCACAGCTTGGGGATGTCATGTTCGGGACCCTGCTTTTGATAGCCGGGCTCATCCTTTTCATCCAGGGCCTGGAGATGGGAATGTTTCCCATCGGTGAGGAGCTGGCCCATGCCCTGGCCCGCAAGGGAAGCCTCTTCTGGCTTCTGGTTTTTGCCTTTCTTCTCGGTTTTTCCACGACAGTCGCCGAACCCGCGCTTATCGCCGTAGCCGGTGAAGCAGCTGACATCGCCAGCAGCGGCAAACTGATCGGCTCGGATGAACAATCTCTGAAGAATTACGCCTTGGGACTGCGACTTTCCGTCGCCATTTCCGTGGGCCTGGCCATCCTGGTCGGCGTCCTGCGAATACTTCGGGGTTGGCCCCTCCACTATCTCATCATCAGTGGTTATGTTATGGTAATGCTGATGACAACCATCGCTCCCAAGGAAATTATCGGCATTGCCTATGATGCGGGCGGCGTCACCACTTCGACGGTGACGGTGCCACTGGTCGCCGCCCTGGGAGTTGGTCTGGCCTCAACCATTAAGGGCAGAAATCCCATGCTGGACGGCTTCGGTCTCATCGCTTTTGCCTCCCTTTTTCCCATGATTTTTGTTATGGGATATGGACTGCTCATATTTTGAACACCGAAGCAAATGTCTACTAATGCAGGAGATCGGATAAATAGTTAATGGAATTTGCCGTCGATTTCAGCAACATATTGCTCAGCACCTTCCGGGACATCCTTCCCATCCTGATCCTGATCATCTTTTTTCAGGCGGTAGTCCTGCGCCAGCCAATACCTCACCTGCGCAGCCTCATCCTGGGGGGGGTCTATGTTGTCCTGGGCCTGGCTCTCTTTCTGGCCGGTCTGGAGAAAGCTCTTTTCCCGCTGGGCAAAATAATGGCTCACCAGCTCTCCGATCCCGCTTTTATTTCAGGGGCTGAAGAGTCCATGGCCCGGACGGACTGGAAAGATTATGGCTGGATCTATCTTTTTGCCGCCCTTATAGGATTTTCCACCACCATTGCGGAACCTTCCCTGATAGCGGTAGCCTTCAAGGCCAATGAAGTCTCCGGAGGGGCGATCAATCAGTGGGGGCTGAGACTGGTGGTAGCTTTTGGTGTCGCCCTGGGCATCGGTTTGGGGGCTTATCGAATCATAACGGGAACCCCGCTCTACCTCTATATTCTGGCCGGCTACCTTATCGTGGTGGTTCAGACTATATTTGCCCCAAAAAATATCGTTCCGCTGGCCTATGACTCCGGCGGGGTAACTACTTCTACCGTAACCGTTCCGCTGGTAACGGCTCTGGGACTGGGCCTGGCGTCAACAGTGCCGGGACGCAATCCCTCTCTGGACGGCTTCGGTCTCATAGCTTTTGCCAGCCTGTTCCCGATCATCACCGTCCTGGGTTATGCCCAGTATATTCAATGGTCCGTAAACAGACGAAAAAAAATCTCTCGAGGAGGTGATAAATGAGATTTAAGCTCATTCTGGCTTCGGTCAAAACCAATAAGACCGAAGCGGTTACTGACGGAGCCAAGAACGCAGGTGCAACCGGTGCCACTGTCATTCCAGCCCGGGGTACCGGCATTCACGAAGCCAAGACCTTTTTTGGCTTGAGCCTGGAGGCCCAGACGGATATTATCATGTTCCTCGTTGAAGAACATCTTGTCCAGGACATCCTCTATGCCATCAAGGAAGCAGGGGAATTTGAAAAACCTGGAACCGGTATCGCCTTCGTGGTCCCGGTGGAACAGGTGATAGGACTGGAAAGCCAGATCGAAAAATTCAAGGAAGAGGTTCGGGACCAGTACTTTTAAGGATGGGGTCATATCGGTCCATAGAATGGCCTGATCCTTTCCCGCGTAAACGCAAACCAGGGGAGCAACATCATGTCCGCAGAAAAACCATCAATTGTCAGGGCTCGTGATATCATGCACAAAGGCATTGTCAGCATCGACGGCATGGCCAATG
>JBEPXR010000012.1:0-21237 GCA_041641775.1 Desulfobia sp.
CGGCCCGGTCAAAATCGGCTGAGAGGACACACCTGTTATTTTCGATAACTTCCCCGGGGCCGGGAGACTGTTTTATCACAATACCTGAACCATAAACTGAAATATTTACTTCCCTGTGCTGCAGCCGGCGCAAAGCTTGGCGCAGACTCAAACCTACAACATCGGGCATGGTCGCTCCACCCTCGGTGTCACGGCTGGATACGGCGGGCTTGCCACCCCCGTCGGCCGTCAACAGCCAGCTGTCCAGGTATTCCGCCTTCCTGTCCTTTATTTGGCCGAGGCTCAGCATCACTTGCTGAGTACTATTATTATAGGCAGTCTGGAGAAATTCCGTAAGAACAGGTTTGACCCGTGAAGGTTGAAAGAGGTCAATCAGTCCCCTCTCCAGAACAAAAAGCAGGACAAGTCCTTCATCATCTTTTCCCTTACCTCCAGGAATCAGGGCCAGAGCTACACCGTCAGCACAAACAAGGTTCTCCTCATTTTCGGACTGGCAATCTTTCCTGGGCCTCAGAGATTCAAGGACAAACACGGAATCAGCTGCATCACTGCGTAACCGGGGCAGTAACTTCTTACCGATGTCTTTACAGATTCCCCCGCTCATATCTTTGTTCTGATACCGGGCAATTTTCCCGTTTTCCCATACTGCCATTTTATAGAAATGGGGTTCCTGTCTGTACCCCGTCATGATGCAGGAAAAACCAGATAAAAAATTCAATGGCAAAACCTCGGTTCCCTTGTCAACCATGAAGGTCTCCACCTCTTCCGCATGGGGTTCAAGGAATTCTTCTTCGGGCAGATCAAGTCTGACAGGGGAGGAAAAACCGAGGGCGGCGCTGAAAGCAGCCAATTCCAGATTGGATAAAGAAGACGGCACCCTTCCCCCGGAGTCACTTGACAGGTCCAACTTGTTGATCCTTCTGGCAAACCAGGGATAGATCAGATCCCCTTCCCCCGTTTTTCTCCAGGCCAGACCAGGAGGAGGATTGATATCTTTCTTTATCTTTCCGGGGGCAATTATCCGGTACCTCTTAGTCAGCCCTTCGCCGGATTCTTGCCGGCCAACTCTCAAAGCAGCGGCCTTGCGGAACAGGACTTCGAGCCCACCCGGATCTAAATAATCTGAAAAAAACCGTGAACTCTGCTGACTCAACGAAACCGAGGAGACACTGCCTGCCGCACCTGATGCCTGCTGGGAGCAGGCTATTATGCCGCCTGTTTTATAATCCATGACGACAGCCTTTACCACTGTTCGACCGCTCCCGGCTTTTTTGGGTCTCAGCCCGCTTAACAGGTCTGACAACTTTTCCTCCAGAAGTACCTGAGTCTTCAGATCCAGAGTAAGATACAGGTCTCCGGCCCCTTCATCAACTACATCCTTTCCCAGGAGAAGTTCATTGTAATAATATTCGAGCCCGGACAGACCTTCTTCCTGACTCACTTCTCCTATGATACCGGGAACTTTAAAATTGTGTGGATAAACCCTTTTGACCCTGTTGACAATATGTACTCCTGAAAGCTGGAGTTCTTCTATTTTACGGGCCTTGTCATACGGTATATGACGCGCCAGCCAGATAAAACTTTTTTGGGTCTTCACTTCGGCCAAAAGATCGGCGCTGTTTAAACCCAGTGCTTTGGCAAGCTTTTCAGTGGTATCGGCAATATCAGCAAATTCTCGAGGTTTCACATAAATCGATGAATCCACCAGGCTTATAGCCAGCGGATTCCCGAATCTGTCCAGGATACTTCCCCTTCTGATCTCAACGCCACCATCTCTGAACGGAGGTCTGATTTCTTCAATTTCGGGTGTACGGTTGAAAAAAACATAATAGCTGAAAGCCAAAAGTCCCAGAAGCACCAAGAGACAAAACGATCTGAAAAAATACCTGCCGGGTCTGCCCTTCCTGCTAGCCACTCTCTACTTCCAACTTAAAGCCTTACCCTTGTCCCGTCTCTCCCTTTTTCCATTTCCTGGGGAGGATACAAATTCAGCTTGACAGCCGCTGCCGCCTGGACGTGTTCCCTGGAAAACAGCCTGGCCTTCATCTGATTCAACTGTTCATTACTGGCTCTAACCTCGTCGGTTTCCTTTCGAACCTCTGCCAGCTGTTTCAGGTTCCGGTCTATGTGGACCCCAAACCAGAGACTGAAGGCGAAGCCACCAAGCATAGCCAGAAAAACCATAACCCCCACCACCTTATAGAGCTGCAATTTTTTTCTCTGGTGGCGTACTCCCCTAACCTTCTGTTCTCTTTTTCTGACAAAGGAGCCATGTAGATTGATCAGATTTGTTGCTGTATTATGCATCATTCACCTCCTCATATCTTTTGGCGGCAATCCGCATCCGGGCACTCCGAGCCCTGGGATTGCCGCTTATTTCTTCAATTCCGGGCCTGACGGGTTTTCTGGTGAGCACCTTCAGGTCAGCCCGGCTTGAAAAGATATTTTTCACGAGACGATCTTCCAGAGAATGAAAAGAAATCACACAGAGTCTGGCACCGGGATTAAGACACCCGGCACCTCGGACAAGAACTCTTTCCAGATTGTCAAGCTCCTCATTTACAGCTATGCGAAGGGCTTGAAAAACCTTGGTTGCCACATGAATGTTTTTAGGGTGATAGCGTTTCGGCACCGCTTTTTTTACCAGGGACACCAGCTGACCCGTCGTCTGCAGTTCTTCCTTTTGACGAAAGTCGACGACATGCGCTGCGATTCTCCGGGCCTGACGCTCCTCTCCGTACCGATAAAAGATGTTAGCCAGTTCCTCCTCGGTGCACCTGTTTAACAGATCAGCTGCGGTAACGGTTCTTCTGATATCCATCCTCATATCCAACGGTTCATTGAGTTGAAAAGAAAAGCCCCGTTTGCCTTGTTCCAACTGCAGCGAAGAGAATCCCAGATCGAGAAGGATGCCGTCGACACCGGCGAACCCGGCATCTTGAATAATTTCATCCACGTTGCTGAAATTGTCATGGCAGATCTCAAGCCGTTCACCATAAGACTTGAGATTGCGCCGGGCGCTTTCAACCGCTTCCTCATCCCAATCAATCCCAATCAATCTTCCTGAAGGAGCACTCGCTTCCAGAAGCGCTGCGGCATGCCCCCCCATGCCTAAATTACAGTCCACATAAACGCAGCCGTCCCGGGGGATTAACCAACTGATCACCTCCTGCAGGAGCACCGGCTGGTGTAAAGTGGTCCAAAAAATCAAAACATCCCCAATTCATGGAACGTCTGATCAAAATCAACGAAATCCTGTTCCTCCGGAAAACTCTCGGCATCCCAGGTTTCTTTAGCCCAGACCTCGAAGAAGGTGAGCATGCCATTCATGACTATTTCGGTACTGAGATCTATATCGTTACGATGTTTAACTGGTATCAGAATACGGCCGTTCTTATCGAGCTGACATTCCACCGACCCGCCAACCAGATAGCGGACCATCTTATCGATATTAGGCCTTTGCTTGTCAAGACTGAGAAGGGCCTGTTCCTTTTTTTCCCACTCAGAAAGAGGATAAATGCGGAGGCATTTGCGCCAGGGAGGGGTGATGAGAAGACGATCGTCATAGTGGCGCAGAAGGACATCGCGAAAGCGGGAGGGAATATTTATCCTTCCCTTTCCGTCCAGACTGTGTTCAGACCTACCTCGGAAACGGTAGACATGAAGCGATGTATTGCTCTCCCCCGCAGTCGCCAATTTACCTCCCCCACTTCGTGACTACTTCACACCATTTCCTATTTTATACGTTCCCGGCACCCGGACTGTCAAGGAAATTTTTTCATGTAATTCAAAGATTTTTTGGGAGAAAAGGCACGGCAATGCAAATATCGTATGCTGAAAATACAGACATACCATATATAGTGCCAATGGCCAGAAACAGGCAGAAAGGAAAAATTTCTTTCGCACTGTATGCCGAAAGGCTGCCTGGAGAAAATTTCTCCAGGCAGTCGAATTGTGACGGATTAAAGGAAAGGACGGTTAGAAGCGAGGTAAAAGAGGTAGGAATACTCTACTGGTTTCTGACCTGTTCTATAACTTGAGAAACCGGCATGCCATTGGGGGCCTTGGCATCAGGATCTATACTGACGATCTTTTGCCATACCTGGATGGCTTTTTCCTTCTGCTCAAGGTCGGCGTAGAGGACAACACCTTTATTGAACATGGCCTGGGTGTGACCAGGATCTATGGCTATCGCCTCTTCAAATTTTACTACAGCTTTTTCCGGTTGCCCGCTACGGCGGTACATCACACCGAGATCTGTGAGAACATCAGGATTGCCCGGGGAGAGTTCCAGGAACTTATTGTACGCTTCTATGGCTTTGGCATGCTGTTGCTGATCAAAATAGGCATTACCCAATGCCCTCCAGGCCGAAGCGTCTTCAGGATTGGCCTCGACTTTTTTCTCGAGAGCAACCAGGTTCTGGGCGCCCTGACCGGCCCCAGCCTGTGGACCATGCTGATGCTGGTGCTCACCGCCTGAATAATCAAGCTTATAAACACTGAAAATCACGCCGCCAAGGAAGCCCACCACTAAAGAGAGCAGTACGAACTGGACGGCGGTTGCCTTCTTCACATAACCTTCCGAATTATTTTGCTGCTGGCTCATTCCAACCTCCCGATTGGTGGTTAGTTTTCGTTTTCATCACTGTGCCGGGCCAGTATGTTTCTGAATTCCGGCAACAACTGCAGAAAACAGTCAAATATTTCGGCATCGAAATGGCTGGCTCTGCCCTCAGTCATGATTGCCAAAGCCTTTTCCTCCGGCATGGCCGCCCTGTAGACTCGGTCGTTGACCAGGGCATCGTAGACGTCAACCAGGGCCACGATTCGAGCCGCCTCCGGGATATCACCCCCTTCAATTCCCTTGGGATAACCGGAACCGTCTACCTTTTCGTGGTGATAAAGGGCGATGTCCGTCGCCATTTGCAGGAGGGGGATATCGGAGCCGCCCAGGATCTTGGCCCCGATCTCAGTGTGCGTCTTAATGATTTCGAACTCTTCGGGAGTCAGTTTTCCCGGCTTGCGCAGGACCTCATCAGGAATGCCAATCTTACCCACATCATGCATGGGTGCGGCTACTCTGAGTGAATCAGCGTGTTCAGACGACCAGCCTATTTCCCGGGCAAGCGCCATGGAATAGAGGCCAAGCCGTCTGACGTGGGCGCCGGTTTCTTCGTCCCGGAAATCAGCGGCCGAGACGAGACGGATAGCTATCTCCTCTTCACGGCGCCTGATATCGGCAGTTCTTTCCAGGACTTCGTTTTCCAGCCGATTTTCATAATCCCTGCTCTCTATGAACAATCTGCGACGCTCAAGAGCATTGGCCACATTTATCAGAAGTTCATTACTGTCAAAGGGCTTGATCACATACCCATAGGCTCCCAGCTTCAGGGTCTGGATAGCGGTTTCCCGTTTGTCAACTGCAGTGGCCATTATAACTGCAATATCGGGAAATTGCTCCTTAACATACTCCAGAAGCTCTATGCCTCCGGTGCCCGGCATCCTGATATCGGAAATCACCAGTTCACAAGGCTCCCGTTCAAGCAGTTTCAGCGCCTCTTGTGCGCTGGTGGCAGTTTGGCACTCGTAACCGCTGCGAACCAGCCATTGCTTAATGACCTCTGCCATTTGTGGTTCATCGTCAACCGCCAGGATCCTGGCGGGACTTTCTCTTCGCATAAATCACTCCCCTCTTTAGGCTGCGCAGATTCAGCTGCCCCTGATTGTGTATGGGAGACACCGGAAAATGGTGATACTGAAAAGGAACAGCATCTTCTTTAATAAGGAATAACAAATGATCTGTCAACACAGGATTCCGCATTCCAGCATAGAAGAGAAAATATTTTGTCATTGAATGCCCGTGATTCTTCCTGCTAAACTTAAGTATGGGGGTGCCGCTGACAGGAGACAATTTTCTGATTCTTGCTGTTCCCATCTCCAAACCTCTACTTAATAAGGACAAGAAAATGGACATCACGATCAGAATAGGTGGTGCTGCCGGCCAGGGTCTGCAATCCATCGGGTCTTCCCTGACCAGAACACTGGCCAGGGAAGGATACCACGTTTTCAGCCACCAGAACTACATGTCCCGCATTCGAGGCGGGCACAACTTCTACCAGATCCGCCTGGCCGACCGCCCGCTCGGCTGCTCGAAAGAACTGGTTGATATCCTGGTTGCCCTGGACCGGGAAACGATTGACCGCCATCGCTCCAGTCTGAGTGAAAGAGGCCTGGTAATTTATGACCAGGAAAGCCTGGAAGAAGAGTTCTCGGAAAAGGGATACCTGAATGTACCCGCAGTCCGACTCACAAAAGAGGCGGAAGTGGACAAGATTATGGCCAACTCCGTGACCGTCGGCGCTCTGCTGGGTGGTATGGGCATTGGGCTTGACTCCTTCGAGGAGGTTATCCATAAGACCTTGGGCAAGAAAGGGGAAAAGGTAATCGAAGATAATCTCAAAGCGGCCCGCCGGGGCAGTGAGCATCTGGAAAATAAGGGGGGGTGGCCCGAGGAGTTAAAAGCCGGAAAAGGAAAGAGTAAAAAGTTAAGCCTGTTGACGGGCAACCAGGGTATAGGTTATGGAGCCCTGGCTTCGGGCTGTCGATTTTACAGTGCCTACCCGATGACTCCCTCCACCGGAATCATGATCTACCTGGCTGGCAAGGCCAAAAAGCACCATCTCATTGTGGAGCAGGCAGAAGATGAGATCGCCGCCATCAATATGGCGATAGGCGCTTCGTTTGGGGGGGTGCGCGCCATGACCGGCACTTCCGGCGGGGGCTTCGCCCTCATGAACGAGGGGCTGTCCCTGGCCGGTATAACAGAAACCCCTCTGGTGATCGCCGAAGTCCAGCGTCCCGGTCCGGCTACGGGGCTGCCCACCAGGACTGAACAGAGCGACCTGCTCTTTGTCCTGCACGCCGGTCATGGTGAATTTCCCCGGGTTCTGCTGACACCAGGCCACCCGGCCCAGGCCATAAAACTGACCAATAAGGCCTTTGAACTGGCGGAGAAATACCAGATTACCGCCATCGTTCAATCCGATCAATTCCTGGCTGACTCGGAGTGGACCTATTCAGAGATAGAGACGGACTGCCTGCAATACCAGGATCAGAGACTGCATCAAAAAGAGGACATACCGGCTGACTACAAACGCTATATTTTAAATGAAAGCGGCATTTCCCCTCTGGCGGTGCCGGGGAAGGGTGAAGGCCTGGTGGTGGCCGACAGCGATGAACATGACGAAGAGGGACATATAATCGAGGATGCCGAAACCAGAAACAAGATGGTGGAAAAGCGCTGGAGCAAAAAACTTGCCGCCCTGAAGAAGGAAATAAGCCCTCCCGAATTTTACGGTTCCGACAAACCAAGGGTTGTTCTGGCCGGTTACGGCTCCAATTACGGAATCATGCGGGAAGCGGTCGACAACCTCAAGGACGAGAAAGATATTGCCTGTCTTCATTTTGCCGAACTCTGGCCCTTTCCCGGCACGGAAGAATTTGACTTTCTTTCGATCCTGACGGAGGCGGAACTCGCTATCTGCGTGGAAAACAATATATCCGGCCAGTTCGCCAGACTTGTCCGGGCCGAAACCGGCTTCCTTTTCCCTACCTCGATCAACAAATATGACGGTCGTCCCTTTTTATTGGAACCTCTTCTGGGAGAAATCAATGAGCGGCTCAAACAACTTTAAAGCAGAGAGAAAACCGGCCTGGTGCCCGGGCTGCGGCAATTTCGCCATACTTAAAACTGTCCAGGAGGCCTTGTCGGATCTCGAGTTACATCCTCAAGATGTCGCAATCGTTTCCGGAATCGGTCAATCGGGAAAACTGCCCCATTACATGAACTGCCATACCTTCAATGGTCTCCATGGCCGAACCCTGCCGGTGGCCACCGGTCTGGCTTTAGGCAATCAGAATCTGCGGGTCCTGGCGGTAGCCGGAGACGGCGATTGTTACGGCGAAGGTGGCAACCATCTTCTTCATGCCATCCGCCGCAATATCAATGTGACTCTGCTGGTCCATAATAACCAGATATACGGACTGACCAAAGGACAAGCCTCCCCCACCTCACTGCCGGAACTGCCCAGCAAGACCCAGCCATTCGGCAATCCCTCAGAACCCCTCAATCCTCTGGCTCTGGCTCTGGCTCTGGACTGCGGCTTCGTGGCCCGGGGTTTCGCGGGGGGTGATGGTCTGGAACCTCTCAAGGAATTAATCAAAAAAGCCGTAAATCATCCGGGATTCGCCCTGGTGGACATCTTTCAAAATTGTGTCACCTTCAATAAGATAAACACGATGAAGTGGTATAAGGAGCATACCTACTTCCTTGAAGAGGAATATGAGCCTGGGGACAGGCAGACTGCCTTCCAGCGCGCCCTGGAAAACGGAGACAAACTTCCGCTGGGTCTTTTCTACCAGAGTACGGAGAGACCGGCCATGGCGGATAACATGTCGGTGCTGGGCGAAACTTCCCTGGTGGACCAGCCCTTTAAAAGGGAGGAAGCTCTGGCGGAAATTGAAGAATTCAGCTGATTGGAACCAGGCGAGCTTTCAGGTCTAATAGGTTCCCGGAGCTTCCGGCGGCAAGGCATTTTCATCGAAGGGCAATACACCAAGGGCGGTCATGATTGCTTCGACCCGGTTCAGCAGATCGCGGCGATCGAGCACAGGCAGATCATCACGTACGGCCAAATCCTTAAGCCTCAACAGGTCTTGGAAGGCAAGGGACTCTGGTAAAATGTGGTTCTGGACGAGGAGGTCATGGAGGCGGGTTTCATCACAGAGGAGTTCGTTGCTGTCACCGTCCCTGCACTTACGCCACCATTCCGCAGTGAGGGCCGCCCACTGCATGGCGGAATAAACGGCATCATACAGAGTAACCACACCGTCTGGGAACTTGCCTTCATTGAGCCTTCGACGTCCGCTGCGCAGATGGAGCCTGGCCCGCATGAGCAGCACTTCCTCCTCCGTCATGTTCTCTTCATCGATCAATCCGAAATGGGGCATGGTCCGCTTACCTCCCACTCTCGACAGCCCTTGGCCGGGCATCTTTTTTTTTCAGAAACAGGGCCGGAATCTTTACTCCCGCTTTGAGATATGAAATTTAAACACGACTGGTCAGCAATACTCAAAAGACGTTCGAAGGCCCGAGAGAAAATCGGGTAGACGACGAACAGTTCTATTATCCGCGAAAATCAGAATCAAAAGCCGTTAATGACTATCCAATGTGCGGCATCAGGGTCCATTTGATGAACCAGGAATTGTCATCTTCCTGATCTTTATCCAGACAGACAATACCACCATTCTGTAACTTGACAACCCGTATCTCAGGCAAACCGGCTACCAGTCCGGAAGTCAGCTTTTCCAGGAAGGGCAGATGACTGACCAGCATCAGATTATCACCGTTATTTAGTTGCTGGGCCAGACTCATTGGATCATCCAGGGCCCTTATGCCGGCCATCTCATTCACTCCTCCGGGAGGCTCCAGAATCGAATCGAAGATCTCTGCAGTCTGCAGAGACCTTTTCTTGCCACTGTGTCTGATTTCCGCAGGTTTCACCAGATAGCTGCAGGCAACTTCGGCAATGCGCCGGACTTCGCTCTTCCCTTCATCGGAGAGGCTTTTTTCGGGATCTACCTCTTTGGAAAGTGCCTTACCATGCTGAACCAGATAAAGTGCCATTAAACTGCCTCCTCATAACTGAAATTGCAGACCGGAAATAAGGTGATTGCCCCTATAGTTCCAAGGATAGCATTTTTTTTCCTCGATTCTTAATCCTTTTTCAAATAAGCGATTAATTTGCCGCTTCTCTCTTTGCTCCCCTTTTCCCAGTAGAAACTGGTAATCAGACCGATGGCCTGAAACTCCCGCATCTTTTGTTCGGCAAGATCGGGAAGTACAGCGGGACCTTGAGAATGTACTCCTTTGCCGGTAATTATTGAGACAGCATACACCCCTTCCTGGCGCGCCGTCATGAAGAACGTCTTCAGAAATCGCTCGGCTCTCGAAGCGGTGTAGCCGTGCAGATCTATAGTCTTATGTACGAAGGTTCTGGTACCGGGACAGAGGGACTCTTGATCACCCTTCTCTCTTAACTCTGTCTGCAGAGACTCATCAAAACGCTCGGGATTGAAGATCCCGGCGAAATTTTGCTTTCCTTCGTCTTTTTTCACTACAAAACCCGTTCGGCCGAGTACCATAACTGACCGACGATTGTTGATCTCTACAGTTCCCGGGCTCCTGCCCTCTCATTCAGCCTGACTGCGAAGAAGATTGTAAACGTGAACCATCCATACCGTAGCAAAGACCGGAATAAAGAGATTGATCAGGGGAACAAGCGAGACGAGGGTGATCAGGAACCCGCCGCCATAGACAGGCAGTTTGTGGTTTTTCCCCATCCTTCTGGCCTCCGGCTTCCCCAGATGATAACCAGCTGCTGATTCAAAGAATTCACGTCCCAGCAGGTAGCTGTTGAGAGCTATGGAAAGAAAGGGACCAGCTCCAATCAGATAAAAAGGCAGGACCAGGAGATTGAGAACGACAGCCTTGGCGGTGAACCGCAGATCATGAAACAGGTCGGGCCAGAGACGGGGTTCCTGCATTCTGAAATTTTCAGGATAATAAACTCCTTCCACCCTGGCTATAACCTTTTCCTGGAAGATTCCGGCAATGAGGGCAATCAGGACGGGCAGCATAAACCACCCCCCAACTCCGGCGGCGATACCTGCCAGCCAGTTGATCGAACTGTCCAGCCAAGGTATTTCGATCCTTACCAGATAATCGGTAATCTGGTATAGGCCTGCGGCCAGAATGAAAATCAGCAATCCGGCCAGCAGGGCGGAACTCGCCATAATGCCAAGGAGACGGGCTCGGAAAAGAGAGTGAATTGACTTCAGCAAAGGCCACATGGATCATCCAGGGTATTTCTCATTACGCCATCTACCGCCTGATCTTCCTGCCCCTCAACTCTCCCCATCCTCTGATTCCAGGGTAAGTCGGACTGATTCTATCTTGAAATCGTTCATCCTCTCGATCACAGCTACAAGTCCCGGACTTACTTCAATTTTCTCTCCCTGCTCCGGAAACCTACCTAACAGGTCGAGGATAACCTTGGCTATGGACTCATCAAGATCTTCCGGTAACTTCCAGCCCAACTCCCTGTTGATCTCATCGAAATCCGTACTTCCCAGAACCACGCATTCAGTGTCTGAAATCTTTTTGACCTCCTTCAGCTCCCTGTCCGTCTCATCCTGAATTTCGCCGAAAATCTCTTCGAGAAGGTCCTCCAGTGTAACCAGCCCGGCAGTTCCCCCATGCTCGTCGATAACGATGGCCATGTGAGTTTTCTGACGTTTCATGAACTTGAAAATATCATCGAGGTGCATGGAAAGGGGGACAAAAAGGGGATACTGAATAGTGATATTTTCCAGGAGGGTGTCCGGCGGATGCTTCTGGCTTAAGAGTACGGCATTCCTAAAGGTCAGGATGCCGACAATTTTGTCCTTGGTTTCATGATAGACCGGTATCCTGCTGTACGTACTCTCCATAAAGTAATCGACCGCCTCCTGAACAGTCAGGCTGTCTGATAAAGTGGCGATATTCGGTCTGGGGGTCATCACTTCCGAAGCCGTTGTCTCACTGAACTCGAGGACCGACTCGATCCGCCTCCTCTCCTCCGATTCAAGCTGGCCCTCCTCTTCTCCTATTTCTGCAAGAGCCATCAACTCCTCATCGGTAAACATCCCGGAACGGAGCCCCCTGGTCCCCAGTACGCCAAACAGTTTCTCCAGAGGAAAGATGACCGGAATAAGAAGTTTGCCCAGGACAAAAACGATGGGGGCCGCAAAAAGACTGAACTTCTCGGCATATCTCTGGGCCATTGTCTTTGGAAAAATTTCTCCAAAGAGCAATATGAGGATGGTCAGGATTCCCGTCATGATTCCCAGTACCTGACTGCCGAAAACGGCAGTAAAGATAACCGTCGAAATCACCGGGATGAGGATATTGACCACATTATTGCCTACCAGAATGGTGATAAGCAGTCTTTCGGGGTTCTCTTTCAGAAAAGCGACAAAAGAGGCGCCGGGTCTTTTTTCCTGGGCAAGGGTTTTGACTTTGGCGGCAGACAGGGAGACCAGGGCAACTTCAGCCCCTGAAAAAAAACTGGAACAGACGAGCAGAAAGAGAAGAAGAAAATAGTATAAATGCGAAGGGTCATCCATAGTTTTTTATGATCGGCCTATGTAGAGATGAAAAGGATCCAATTGTTCTTTGATTGTCTTGCTATATCCTAAACCAAGACAGAGAGCATGTCATGGATAAAGAGGATTATTCGGTTTCACGAGGGGTGATCAAGATTGTATATATCCGGATAGTTTCGGTACTGTTCGGCAAAGTCCAGACCGTAACCCACCAGGAAACCTTTTTCCAGACGAAATCCGACATAATCGACATTCAACGGCACTTCACGTCTTTCCTTTTTGTCGATAAGCGCACAGGTACTTACACTGGCAACCGGCCTTCTTTCAAAGTGTTTTTTTAACCAGGAAAGCGTCCTGCCGGTATCGACAATGTCCTCCACCAAGATGACATGCTTACCATCGACGGGCAAGTCCACATCCTTCCGGAAGCTGATTTCCCCGCTGGAAAAACTCCGCCCCCCATAACTGGCGACTCTAACGAAATCAAGCTCAACCGGCATACTTATCTGCCTGACCAGGTCTGCCATAAAAATAAAAGCCCCATTAAGTACCCCGACAACCACAACCTCCATATCCTCGAAATCACGGCTCAGTTCCTCACCCAGGAGGGCTACCCTTTTCTCAATAGTTCCGCCGCTCAGCTCGCGCTTGTAATCCGTAATCTTCTTCTCTGATATGTCCATTGGTCAGAAAAAGACCTCTTCTATTTCGATCGATCTGTCGGCGACCGGGACAATGCCGTCCTCTGTCTCTAAAACAGAACCTTTCTTTACAATTCACGAATCCGTTCTGCCAGGCCTCGCTTTCCTTCGGCGACAACATAATTTGACGAATTAAATACCAGCCTTGATGTCATAACCTATGTTGTATACACTATGTAAGATCAAAGACCATTCAGCCAGCCCTGCTCCGTCGACTTATTTTTTTACGGTCCCGGTTCTTTATTTGTTGAAGCTGAAATTTATAATATAATAAGTGTAATTTGCAAGTAATCCTCAACAGCCAAGCCAATTGAGAAGGAGAAAAACATGCAGAAATATGAATGTACAATATGCGGCTATATCTACGATCCTGAACAGGGTGATCCGGAGTCCGGGATAGAACCGGGAACTTCCTTTGATGATCTGCCTGACGACTGGGTTTGTCCCGTCTGTGGAGCGGATAAAGACAGCTTTGAGCCAGTTGACTAGCTCGGCACCGCCAGCCGTAGACTCCGGGCCACGGAGGTCAGGTCAGAAACATTCTTTCCGTTGTCCTCCGTGCCTAATAGAGGGCATCCATGTCAGGATTGCATCTTTCATTCCGCAACAAAGCTATAACAATGGGATGTCCTCAATAATGCTCGACCAGGAACGGTTCAGTTCCTTGTAAAAGGACTCAATGAAATTCTCGACGTTAACTTCATGAAAGGGTTTGTGCCACTCACGAATGGCATTCCAGGCAGGCGAGTTGATCAACTCCTTGTGCCTATCCTGGCCCTTAACCATGGCTATACCGCAGTGATTGGCAAAAAGATTCCCGAGGCTGACCAGGGCAACGAGAACTTCATTGCTTTTCGCTTTGTCAGGAGCATGATGATACAGAATGGCGTCAAGGTAAGGTTTGGGCAAACCGATCTTCTCACCATACCAGTAGCCGGCCCAGATGTGATCAATCCCGCTGTAGGTTTTCTCCAGTTCACAGATATTATCATTGAAAAATCCCGTCCGTAAAAGTTGAGGATAGAAGTCCGGCTCCTCCCGGTCCACCACCAACACCCCCAGATCATGCATTAGACCTGCCAGATAGACGTCTTCATCAAGCTTTATACTTATAGTTTCTTTCAGGAGTACGGATATGCGGCCGACAACCACCGAATGTTGCCAGAATGAGGCGGCCAGAACAGCAATACCCCCAAAACCCAGAAGAGTGATCTTATCCAGATCCTCCTTGGCCAGAACCTCCTGTAAATGGGAAGCACCTACATTAACCATGGCATGGGCCAGAGTCTGCACAGGGAATGTCCTTCTGAACCAGGAAGAATTAGCCACCTGAAGCACCCGGGCGGAAAGAACGGGGTCCATGCCGATTAAGTCAAGTAATTTTCTGGCATTTGCGGAACTGTCAATATCCAGAAGGGGGAGGAGGGGCTGTGCTACCGCCGGGTTGATTTGAATCTCAAGGCGGGACTCTATACGATGCTGTATTTTAGCCGGGGCTACTTTCTTTTTCTTGGGAACGGGTGGGAGATTAGAAACATCAACATCCCTGTTTTTTGGAACCGATTCCTCCTGCCGCCTCTCGCGTCGCCCAGAACCGCTCCGTTGTTTCTTTACCTCCAGATCGATCTTCCTGTCTTTCTGCCCGCTTTTCTCATCGGAAGAACCGGGAAGGAAATTAGCCACCCTCTGATTGGAACGAATGAGTCGTTCCACCAGGATCTCACAGAAACGACGGTAAAACTTGAGCTGCAGAAAAACGGTGGCATCGCTGAGCAGATCAGGTTCCACCCGAACCAGGTAACATTCTGTTACCGTTCTGACCCCTGCTGTTCTCTTAACTTCTGAGACAATGGCCATCTCGCCGAAGGTATCACCCGTTTCCAGGGTGGTGAGCTCTACAGTTTCACCTTCCCGTTGGCCGACCTTGTCAACCGAAACTTTACCCTGCACTATGATATAGAAAGCTTTCTCAGAAGTTCCCTCCTGGATTACCCGGGTTCCCGGCGGGACTTTCAGCCAGGAGCTGACCATCTGGAACTGCAAAAGCTCACTGTCTTCGAAATTTTTGAAGAAATCAATCTTTCTGAAGAGTTTAAGCCTTTTCTGAAATATCCTTTTGTCTTCTTCACCGGTCATGACCATACCTTACTTCCCCAGACAGAACTCATGAAAAATAACATCAAGCACATCCTCGGTGCTGGTTTCGCCGACTATATCGCCAAGGTTATCAAGGCCCGTCTGGAGATCCAGAGCGAGAAGCTCGGGTGGCAGACAGTTCATTACTCCCTCCATGAAACCGTACCCGGCGGCGAGCGTCTTCTTTAAGATCTCGGTCTGTCTTGTGTTGGGCACACAGTCGGCGCCGGGATCCCACTCTCCGCTCCGGGTAACCAGATTGAATATCTCCTGCTCCAGTTCACCGATTCCCTGATCAGCTGTTACAGAAATCGGTATAAGGGGATGCCCCGGAAAAACTTCCCCGAACCGGGATGGATCAGAGGTGCTGATATCGATCTTGTTGACCACCAAGAGCAGTGGTTTCGCCCTGATCAACTCATAGAGGCTGTAATCTTCATCGATGACATCCTCAGAACCGTCCAAAAGAAAGACAATCACATCGGCATCGGCTATTTTGGCTCTGGCCCGCTCTATGCCGATCCCTTCCACTTCTTCCTCGGTCTGTCTGATACCGGCCGTATCAATAATATTGACGGCCAGCCCCTTGAGATTGACAGACTCTTCTATGGTATCTCTGGTAGTGCCGGGAGTCGAGGAAACGATGGCCCGTTCTTCTCTGAGCAGCCTGTTCAGCAGACTCGACTTCCCCACGTTCGGTCTGCCCAGGATGAGAAGAGAAAGACCCTCCCGATATACTCTGCCATGATGAGAGGCCTCTACGAGCCGCTCCAACGGAGCGATGATCTCATTTCGTGTCTTTTCGTGAAGCAGCTTCCAATCAAGGATCTCTATATCTTCTTCCGGAAAGTCGATGGCCACTTCGACAAGAGCTCGCAGAGAGAGAAAGCCTTCCCTTATCTTTTCAATTTCTCTCTGAAGTTCTCCTCGAAGTGAGGAAAGGGCCTGGTCTCTTCCCTTCCTGGTTCTGGCCTTGAGGAGCTCGGCCACAGCCTCGGCCTGGGAGAGGGATATCCGACCGTTTAAAAAGGCCCTCTTCGTGAACTCTCCCGGCTCCGCAAGTCTCGCCCCGCAGTTGAGCACTTCCCCCAAAATTTCCTCCATGACCGGGAAGCTGGAATGGCAATGGATTTCAACGACATCTTCCCTGGTATACGTTCTGGGCGCTTTCATGTATACCACCAGGACTTCATCGATCAATCGGTCCCGTCCCTTACTGCGCAGCCAGCCGTGATACATTTTGTGGCTCTGGAACAGTTTTTCCGGGATCTCCCTGGAGAAAAGAGCTGACAAAACAGGAAAAGCTTCTCGGCCGCTGATCCGGATTATGCCGATGCCTCCCGGCCCGGGTGGGGTAGCTATAGCAGCGATGGTCTGATCGGCGTTATTCCTCATTCAGAAGTCGTTGAACCAGTTGCCGGCTGTCATCTTCTCTGCCCAGATCCTCCACCGCTGTCCAGGATTGGTCCGCCCCGAGCATATAAGAACCGCAGTAGGCATGTGGGGGGGTGTTGTTCCAGTCCTCCGGAGAAAGCATGGAAAAGTAGCGGCTGCCGTCTTCTTTCTGATAGAGATGATAAATATGACCCGGCACCCTTTTGAAGCTGCATTCGACCCGATGCAGTTCCTGGTCCCGGCTGCCCTCCTGAAGAACCTGGCGGGCCTCCTCCTGCAGTCCTCGTATCTGATCGGCAATGACCTGGAGTTTTGAACTCACCCGGGTGTTGACCATATTGTCGGCCTGTTCGATCTCCCTGGCCATGTCCACTAAATCAATGGGAGGAGCAAGTCTGCTGACCGGATAAGGCGAATTCCGGGCCGCGCCGTGATGGCGCTCTCCCTTGTATCTTCCACTGCCGCTGTTACTCATGGGACAATAACCTCTGATTCCTTTCCTTCTTCAGCAAAATTATTCATATAGTAAACTCTATTTTTCGGCAGCACAACCTTAAATGTAACAGGAACTTCTCATACTTACTGGTAATCTCTGATAAAAATGGAGGATAAGCGGACTCAATATGTGCCTGTAAACTTTCAGCACGCCACAGGATGTCTTCCCTTATGATTTCTTTTGAAAGGCCGAATAGGCAACAACTTGGTTTCGCCCCCTTTTTTTAGCATAGTAAAGCGCCTGGTCCGCCTTGTCGACAATAGTCTGTTTCTCCCCGCCATTCTGAGGGAAAACGGCGATCCCGAATGACATGGTCACTCCAACCTCTTTGCCCTTCACTCTGAATCTGAGAGACTCTACCGCCTTTCTGACCCGCTCTGCCTGGATCATACCTCCCCTTTCATCCGAGGACTCGAGAACCAGAGCAAACTCCTCTCCCCCATACCTGGCAACCAGATCGACTCTCCGGGCGGCTTTTTCCAGGGTCTGTGCCACAGACTTCAGGACCTCATCGCCAAAGGGATGGCCATACCTGTCATTAATCGATTTAAAATGATCCAAGTCACACAGAATGAGACATATCGATATGGTTTGCCGCCGGGCTCTCTGCAGCATATTGTCGAATCCGCGCTGAAAGGTCCGGTGATTTTTGAGCCCGGTGAGTCCGTCCGTCAGGGCCAATCGGTAAATTCTCTCATGGGCCTGGGCCAATTCGATCTTGGTGGCTACATGTCGGCAGACCAGCTCCAGGACCTCTCGCTCAGCCTTCTGGAAGACTCCGCTTTTCCGGGAACACACGGTCAATACTCCCATTATGTCCCCCCCCCTTTTGCTGATGGGGTTGAGGAACAACGACTTGAAGCCAGCTATCGGCTCTTCCTTTGAAAAAATAGGAGCCGGTCCGGGATAGTCCGTATTGGGGGGCATCCAGTGCTTGCACTTCACAGCCTGTCCCACCAAACCCTCGGTGACCGGAAACTTTCTGCCCGTCAACCCTTCCGCCTGTATCCCTTCCGCCTTGACCACGACGTGCTCTCCCCCCTGAATCAGGCTGAGAGCCACAAAATCACATTCCACCAGGTCACAGACACTCCGGATCGTCACCTGATACGTAGAATCGAGATCAATTACCTGATTCATCTGCTGCAATTGCGTACAGATTCTGCTGATGGCATCGGTGTTGCGAGCCGCTCTGAAGACCTGGAACCCTATGTCGAGTTCCATCCCCAGCTTTCTGGCAGCCATCCTGATAAAATCCTTCTGCCAGGCATCCCAAGGTTCGACATTCTGCCGATCCAGGCAGAGGATAAACTGCTTATTGGTACTTATCATCTCCGACTGGACCGTGACCGCCATGAGGCTGCCCACCCCCTCATTGGAAGGATAATAAGGGATATTATTACTCTGCCGGGAGACCGGGTGAACAGTCATCTCCATTCTCTCCTGCAGAAGAGGAGTCAGGATGCCGCTCGGTCTTGACTGAAGGTCTTCGATGAGTTCATCCGGCCGGCCGGATGCGTAAGAATACATGGTGAGAACCTTTCCCTCCCTGTCTCCTTTGAGCAGAACCACACTCAGACAGTCAAGAGATAGGCGGACAAGTTCAAGGAAATAATGACATGAGCTCTCCATGTTACTCTGCAGGCGGCGGCTGTCCAGATCAGTTGCCTCCGCATAGGTAAGCAGGGAAAAGGAGGCGGGCCAGGGATCTACCGCATTTTCACCGGGAGCACTTTGGGGGTGGTCAGAATCAGGGTCCTCATTTTTCTTTCCTTCCCGGACCGGCCAGCTGATTTGGGGCAAAAAAACTCTGAGGGCAATAAGCAGGGTAGAGAAAAGTAGAATTAGAGCCGAATGGATGACGCTGTCATTAAAAGCCTGGATACCGACAGCGGCACTGAGCATTTCGACAAGCAACAAAAAAAGAAAGGCAAGCAGGCCGGCGGGCCACGAGTACTTCTCTGTCAGGAAAAGGATCGCCAAGGCAGGAATCAGCAGGGCCCAGAAGTCTGCCAGAGTGACGGCTTTAAACAGCAGCCAGGCACCAGCGGCTATAAGAAGGTAAGAGTTGGCTCTTTTGAGAAAGACCATGCCCATCATGAACAATGGGGGGACTGTGAATAAACTACCGTCCGGGGAATCATTCGGTAAAGAACTTCATAAAAGTTCCTTGAGGATCTCACATTCCCTGCAGACTTCAATTTTATTCTTGTTGCTTAAATCAGCCGTACACTCGCATAACGTACCACTGATAAACCAGCAGAGGTGGCCGGCCTGGAATTCCCAGGCAGGACATTGCTCCTTTCGGTCGCACTTTTTCATCTCCCAGCACAACTTGTAGAGATTGCCGGAACCTCTTTGATTGGCGAGCAAAAAATACATCTTTCGTTCAATATACCCAGGAATGGAACGCCACCCCTGTTCATAGCTGTGTACGGCTTTAAGTGAAACACCCAGGATGGCTGCCAGATCCTTCTGGGTCTTCCCGAGCTTTTTCCTGGCCTTGGCAAACTGTGTTTTGTCCATTTGATTACCTTAGGTCAAAAGAAATTACGACACCATGCTTATCTACATCAGGTCAGGATCCATTCCAGGTCTATGTCTCATGAATAAGCGGCGGCGGGATTACGATATTCCCGCTTGTTCAAACACTAAAAAAAGACGGATGGTACATCCCTTCAAACCGGGATACCATCCGTCTATCTACTTGCGGTATAACAGATCGATAACGTTTAGAGGTCCTTATACCCCCATCTGTATCTCTCCATAGGAACATCTTCGTCTTCGGAGGCCTGCAGTACCGAGCCGTCAAAAAGCTGAACATGCTCGTAGCCCAGAAGGTCGTGCAGAACGAAATAGTTCAGGGCTGCAGAAAGACCATGATTGCTGTAAGTGACTATTTCCACGGATTTGTCCTCCGGGATACCAGCCCCTGCGGCCATTTCCTTCAAAACCTCAACCTCCCTGAACAGAGAGGGAGAAAACTCGACTCCGGCTGTCGTCATGTACGAAGCCGGCAGCAACCGCGAACCGGGAAGATGGCCGTAACGATCTATATGATGAAGTTTTTCCTGACCGAAATGCTCTACCGCATCCCGGCAGTCAACGAAAACAATCTGTCTGTATTTCAGTTTCCTTTTGACCTCGCTCAAGGTAGTAACCTTGCTCTGGATCGTCTTACCGGTAAAATTGCCCACTTTCGGTGCTACCGGATCCTTGGAAACTTCCTGACCTTCTCTCGTCCAGGCTGCAAATCCTCCGTCAAGCAGAGCCACATTATCATGGCCCAGAAAATGCAAAGTCCAGAGGGCCCGGGCGCTCTTGGCGGTTTCCTTGGCGGTTGTGCCTTCATCATAAACAACGACCAGAGAATCGTTGTTGACCCCGAAGCCCTTGATCATCTTGACAAGTTCATGCTCCGGAGGTGCCATGAATCCCACAAAATCATCACTTTTGGTCATCCATGGGCCGAATGCTTTTACTGCCCCGGGGATATGCCCCTTTTCATAACTGGTGAATTCACTTACGTCAAGTATAACCGTATTTTTTCCGTCGAGATTATCGGCCAGCCACTCCACGCTCACCAGGGATTTGGACGCTGCCTGCGATACCCCGGCAAGAAGGAAGAGGAGCAGGGTGGCGCCGCTTACAATCGCGCTCAATCGTTTACATCTTTTAATCATCTGTAATCCTCCATAACCTTAATGGTTTGACTATTTCACGTGACCCCAGGAATACTTGGCCAGCGGCTCGAAACTTTTCCAGGCATACTCAAGAACTGACCCGTCATACAGATTCACATTCTTGTAACCCAGAATATCGCGCAGAATCAGACATTCCATTCCAGCCCACTGTCCGGTATTACAGTACACTATGAGTCTTTGATCCTTGTCCGCCGGCAGTCCGGCTCCCTTAGCAATCTCTTCCAGCACTTTTTTGTCCTTGATAGTAGCTGGAGCCCGATTGGGACCTGCATTGTTCAGAAAAGTACTGGGGAGGGAAAGCGAACCCGGAATGTGGCCGAATTGTGAAACGTCCCCCCTCTTGGCAGCGCCGAAATGCTGTTCGCTGCTGCGGGCATCAACCAGGACGGCATCATTCTTCATGGCTTTCTGCAGCTCTTCGAAGCCGATGACCTTGGCAGCGGAGGACCTGATTTTAAAATTTCCGTTTTTCAGCTCCGGAACCTTGTTACCGATTACTTTGCCCTCGAAAGTCCACTTGGTAAATCCGCCGTTTAAATAGACGGCGTTTTCGTGTCCCTTGGATTTCAGAACCCAGACCACTGAACCGCCTTTGGTGGCG
>JBEPXR010000013.1:0-20123 GCA_041641775.1 Desulfobia sp.
AGAGACCTCGATATTTTTCTGATAATCCACCGCCCATGACAACAGGGTGGTGAAGACCACCGCTGCAAGCACATTGGGGATTTTCGGATTGAGCTTTTTCAGTCCCGCCATGATGGAAATGGCAAGCACGGCCATGCCGAGAGTCGGCCAGTGCGTGTAGTTCCAGGCCGCTTCCAGCACCCGCATGATCGTCTCGAAGTGATGGGCTGCCTTGTCTACCTCGACTCCGAAAATCTTGGAAAGCTGGGAGGTGGCGATAATGATGGCAGCGGCATTGGTGAAGCCGTTGACCACGGGATGAGAGAGAAAATTGACTACCAGACCGAGTCGCAGTGTGCCGAGCAGGAACTGGAAGATGCCCACGATCATGGCCAGGGAGATGGCATAGGCGATAAATGAGGCGCTGCCCGCGGTTGCCAGAGGCTCAAGTGAGGCCGCGGTCATCAGGGAGACCACCGCCACCGGTCCCGTGGCCAGCTGGCGGCTGGAGCCGAATAATGAGGCGATCATGGGTGGAAGGAATGCGGCATACAGGCCGTAATAGGCCGGCAGGCCGGCGAGCTGGGCATAAGCCATTGACTGGGGGATAAGCACCAGGGCCACGGTCAGCCCTGCGATCAGGTCCGCCTGAAAATTTTCTCTCCCGTACCCTTTGAACCAGGTTATAAATGGAAAAACTTTCTCAACCAAAAAACGCTCCATTAAGCTGTGACAACATCAGCTGATTTTTCACGAAGGAAACAACACCCTGCCTGGCAGACAATTGTTTTACAATCATCGTTACATCCTGCCCTCTTTCAGCTCCACTGATTTTTCCTGGAGAACCATACGGGTTTTTTCCCGATTATCTTCCAGCAACTGGGCATATTCGGGATATTTTATGGCGAGGATCTGGCAGGCCAGAAAGGCTGCGTTTTTTGCCCCGTCGACCGCCACCGTGGCTACCGGGATCCCGGGAGGCATCTGGACCGTCGAATGAAGAGCATCAACTCCGTTCATGGGACCGGAAGCAAGGGGGACGCCGATAACCGGCAAAGTGGTATGGGCGGCGATAACCCCTGCCAGATGTGCCGCCATGCCGGCCCCGGCAATGACCACTTCAAGGCCTCGTTCCCTGGCGCTTTCAGCGTACTTAGCTGTTTTGTCCGGCAGACGATGGGCCGAACTGATGTCCATTTCGTATGGGATATTCATTTCCTCAAGGACAGCTGCTGCTTTCTTCATGACGGGCAGGTCGGAGTCGCTGCCCATGAGAATTCCAACAAGGGGTTTTTGTGACATCTTCTTCACCTTGTGCTTATTTTTGATGGTGGTTGATGATTCGCAGCCTGGTAAGCCGCTCCAATGCGTTCTGCTATTTCTTGCCGGTTTTTTCGACGTTGTTGCGGTATCTTTCCTGGTAAACATAAAAAAAGGCCGAAGAAGACTGATGGATCTGTCTCATTCGGCCTGGTTATTCTGTCACGCGCCTTTTTGGATGAAAAGGCCCTGCCAGACATGGTGCCTGTATATTTTCAGACTAAGAGGGGGTCATGTCGATTGTTCGAGTACAACCACTTCCGGACCGGCATGTTATTATGCCCTTCCAGTCCCAGCCTGAATTTGAACAACAACTTTTATCAAATTTACCTTGCGAAGTCGAGTAAATTATAGCTTCGCCGTTCTTCTCCGCCTTTCCAGTCAAAACAGACCTTTTGATTCAGGCAGCGGTGTCTATTCCGAGATCTTCATCCATGGTGAACAGTATGATCCTTTCGCCCGTGATCGTGCTGATGTCAGTATGCAGGCTTTTAACCTTTCGTTCCGTTATTGACTCGATAACAGATTCGAGCAGGGGCCTGCCTTTCTCGAGCAGGGCGATCCGGACCTGTTTGATGAGTTTACGGCCGCTGTCCACCTGTTCGGGAGCGGCAAGCTGATGTTCGGCTTTGGTGAGGACCCCTTTCAGGCGGACAAGCACCATATCATCGATGATAAAGGTTTTGGTCTCGAGGGGGCCGCGGCCCATGTAATCCTTTTCGAATTTTATGATGGCCTCGCTGATCTCCGCTTCGATCTGTCCTTTGGTTTTTTTCATTTTGTACCTTCTTTTTCCGTAACAAATATGGACTTGCTGGCTGCCTTCTGGATTGCGGCGACTGCAGGATGCTTGATGATGCGTTCCACCGAGATTGCATAAAACTGCTCCCTGACGATATTAGTGCGGCCGAAAACCTGGACGTTATGCTGCCTTTGCACTTCCTCCTCAATAACAGTAGGAGACGCGAAAATCCCGTCTCCGGCCTGACCGAATGTTTTCAGCAGAGCCTGGTCGTCAAATTCACCCACAACCGATGGCCGGATGTCCCTGGAGTCGAACCACCGGTCGAGAGATCCCCGGAGTGCCGACATGGGAGATGGCAGAAGCATCGGTGCTCCGTCGAGAGATTCAGGAAAGTTGACGGTAAATCGTTCTGCCAGCTTGTGTGTTCCGAAGAAGCTTATGCCGCAGTCCCCCAGGAGATGACTGTAGGCTTTGATACTCAACCCCGGTTTTGCCGGGGTGTCGGTTAAAACAATATCGAGTCCGTGAACGGAAAGCTCGCCAAGAAGTTGCTCAAGCTTACCTTCGTGGCAGATGATTCGGACTGGCTCATGAAGGAGCATGGCGGGTTCCAGCAACTTTCGCACTACCAGTTTCGGAAGCGCATCGACAATTCCGACAGACAGGCGCAGAGAGCCGGAAACCGGTCTGCCTTTCACGTTATCCACCAGCTCCTGGCCGAGGGAAAATATTTCCTCGGCGTATCGGTATACCAGCCGGCCCCTTTCCGTCAGCTCCAGATTGCGCCCGGCCCGGCGGAACAGTTTGCCTCCGAGCACATCTTCAAGTTTCGCTACCTGCGCACTGACCGTTGAAGGGGCCAGATGGAGATGCTCACTTGCCCTGCTGATGCTTTCACTTCTGGCAGCAGACCAGAAGTAATAGAGGTGATGATAATTCAGCCATTCCATATAATCATTTTCGCTTTTTTCGAAAAAAATAAACATCTATTTCTATTTAGTCAATATGTTTGATCCACATTGTCTGTAAAAGAAAATTTTTCGAAAGTAAACCACGTGTGACCAGGAATATACAAAAGACGGTCCGGAATTGCATGGTGGGCTTTTAATGAAGGTAAAACGGCAGCTGTGTTTTTCAAGTTCAGGTTCAAAGGACTGTTTTCCTTTCCAGCATAGCGTCCCCAAAACAACTGCAGGGACAATTGCTGTGAGGATTGGTGTGGAAGGATGGAGCAATCTGCATTGGGCCCTGTTCCCAGGACCTGAAGTGGTTGATGCGCCTTATTTATTGGACGGGATGTCGGCAGATAGAGATAGTTAGAAAAAACAGAATAGCTGAAAAGAATTGTGTTAATTATTTGAACGGGAGAATCCGGAATCGGTCGAGTCGGTGGTTCAATGGGCCGTCTGTTTCGTTCCTGCCGTTGAGTCGTCGTGCCCGGATTTGCTCTGCTCCGCTAATTCGCTGCTTATTCCCAGGGCCTTGGCACGTTCGACCCATTTCTTCCGGGCCAGAGTTCGCATGTCTTTGACATCGTCTGTTTCATCCATGATTTCCAGGCCCATTAATGTCTCAAGCAAATCTTCGAGTGTTACCAGTCCTTCCGTGCCCCCATGCTCATCGACCACAATAGCTATGTGCTGCCGGTTCTTGAGGAGGTCTTCAAATAAAGTCGACAAGGGGATGGACTCCGGGACGACAAGAGGGGCACGCTTCAGGGACTGGAGACTTTTATTGCCCTGGTCCTGCGTATTCAATACCAGAATATCCTCTTTGAGAATAAAACCGGTTATGTCGTCTATGTCGCTTCTGTAAATGGGCAGGCGGGAGAAAGGGGTTTGGGTTGCAAACTCAAGTGCATCCGTTACAGACATGTCTTCAGGAAGAGCTGAGATTACGGTGCGAGGTGTCATAATATCTGAAATTTTTATAGACCCGAAACGGAATAAATTGTGAATTATCTGCGACTCGGTCTTTTGGATATGGCCTGAATATTCACCGACCCTTGCCATGGCGATGAACTCCTCCCTGCTGAAGATGTGCAGATCCTTTCGGTGGGCAATAAGTCTTGTCAGTTTCTCCGAAATCCAGACCACCGGGTACAGGACCACAATCAACATGTGGACAAAAAGCGCTGTTGGTCCGGTGAGCTTTGACCAGTAGACAGCTCCTATCGTCTTGGGGATGATTTCGGATAGAAAAAGGATCATGAAGGTCATGGCCGCTGAAAACAGGCCAAACCAGTAGCTCCCGAAAACGATGGTGGCCTTGGCTCCGGCTCCGATGGCTCCGACCGTATGCGCAATGGTGTTTAAAGTTAGAATGGCCGCAAGCGCATAGTCCACTTCATCCTGCTTCAGCCGTTTCAAAAGCGCTGCGCGTTTAGGCTGCTTTTCTTTCAGGCCCTCGATATATGATGGCGTGACGCTCAAAAGGACGGCTTCCGCCACAGAGCAGAGAAATGAAAAGCCCAATGCCAGGCACACGTAGGCTATAAGCTGCAGGACATCGGAGTTCATATGTACTCAATCATTGCTGTCTCAAGGGATCAGGATTAGGGCTCACCCCTGTGAGCGGTAAGGACGGCCTGGTACCTGGAAATCTCTTTGTATTACTTGCAGGGGCGGTATCTACGATTAATGATAAAATCATATCTGACTTCTCTGGCGGGTGCTGATTTAGCGGATGAACCAATAAATTGGGCTTCGGTTCCCCTGCTGGAAGTCATAAGGCCTGAATACAACAAGGAGTCAGAGCCATGTAAGCATTATAGCACAATTTTTGAGTAGGTTAAGTTGTAAGTATCCCTGCTTGCAGCGGCCTGCCGAAACTAGCTCCCACCCTCCAGGGCAATCTCTACTGCGCCGGCTATTAACGGTGATTTGATCGGGAAATTTGTTTCATTCGACAGGGGTTCAAACAGCTGCGGCCTCCTTTATAGTCGGGGGGATAGGAGGTATTGGGTTTGAAAACAGGATTTTGATTTTGATACAATGAAACGAAGCAGATGGTTGAATCGTCAAGCCGGTAAGTGGCTGGCAGGATCCAGGATGACGATTTTCGGGAAATGGACAGTCTGAGGCAAGCCCCCGGGCCATCGAACGAATACAACGCTTCCTGTGATGAGGGAATTTTATGAACACCGGATCAACGCAAAAAAGAATCACGATATGGGTTCTCATTATACTGGGAGTCTATTTCGGTGTTGCCGGGTTGGTCAGGGCCAAGGGGTTCCTGCTGCCAATCATTGTTGCAGGCCTTCTCTCCATGCTGCTTCAGCCTTTATGCCATAAATTGGAAGAATGGAAAATAAACAGGGTGCTTGCCACCTTTGTTTCTGTTATTTTTCTCCTGATTATCGCCATCGGGTTTAATTTTCTGCTGATCAATCAGGCTCAGAAATTCCTGGGGAACGCCCCTGAGATGTTGAAAAACCTGGAGCCAAGGGTAGAACGGTTAAATGAGTACATCTCTGAGAAGACCGGTGTTTCTACCTGGAAGCAGAAGCAGAAGTTCGAATCTCTTGTAGCGAAGAATGTCAATTTCAAAGATGGCGCCTTCAGCGTAATATCCAATGCCAGGGACTTTCTTCAGGCTACGCTTTTGGTATTCGTATATACCTTCTTTTTCCTGCTCTACCGGAACAGGTTTTTTGACTTTATCCTGCTCCTTGTTTCAGAGGATGAAAAGGAAGAGACACGGGAAATCATTCACAGCTCAGGAAAAATCGCCCAACATTATCTTCTGGGAAGACTGATCCTGATTGTCTTCCTTGCCTTTTTTTACTTCGCCGGGTTTTCCGCCTTTGATCTCAGGCACACCCTTTTTCTTTCCGGACTGGTGGCTGTTTTGTCACTGGTTCCCTATGTCGGAAATGTCATAGGGTTGATTTTTGCCCTCGGTGTAGGGCTGATGACCGGAATGTCGGCAGGAGAGTTTCTGGGCATCCTTATCGTTTTTGCCGTAGCCCAGTTAATCGAAAGCTATGTCCTGGAACCCTACGTGGTTGGAAAGAGGGTAGAGCTGAACGCCGTCATGAGCATCATCGTCATTGTGCTGGGAGGCGCTGTCTGGGGAGTGGCCGGAGTTATCATCGCCCTGCCTGTGGTGGGGATCATAAAAGTCATCTGCGACCACATTTCTTTCCTGCAGCCCTTTGGATATCTGCTTGGGGGGGAAGATTCTCCCGATTCTGCAATGGACAGGTTGAAGTCCATCAAGGACAAGATAGCGAATAAAGTATAGCAGGCTTCTTAGTGAGCATGGCCGGCTTTGGGAGGCAACGGGGATTATAAAGCCGAAGAGGAAACGGGGAGTAGTGGCTTAAGGAGATTCGTCTTCACGGAAGTAGGGATTGCCTGCTGTGCTTCCATGTTCCTGGCGCGCTGAGTCGTTTAGCTGCTTTCTCAACCTGTGAAGGCACCCCGCCGTTTTTTCTGTTGAATTTATAAAATCCGATTTGACCGGATAGGCTTTACTGAGATCGGCGGCAATTCTGGTTAAGCGGTCATAGATGCTCTGAAGTTCTGCACCCACTCTGTCATGCTGTCGGACACTGAAGCTCCGGTTTTTTTGCATGGTCATTTTTGTAACCTCCTCCCAATCATATTTCAGCCAAAGTTTCTAGTTGAAGGTGTCGATTCGTATATAGGCGTTGGTCCCTCTGGGCCCGTACTCTTTCAGGGCAACCAGGTCAAGTTTCTGTCTTGTTTCCGCCAGAGACTGGGTAACTTCCTTGTGCAGAGAGACGATTTTTGAATTCAATGAGTAAGTCCGGCTCAGATCAAAACCGATGGCAATAAGCCTGCTGTGCATTTCCTGAAGCTCTTCTCCGAGCTTATTATGTTCTTCCAGGTTGAATCCTTTCTTTTTAGGAGGCATGGCGAGGTATCTCCATTTTGTTTTTGGGGCGACAGAAGCTTATTCGGTACTTTCCTGGATGAGGCCATTTACGCAGGCAGATCGTTCAGCCGCCTCTGAAAGCCAGAAAAGGACGCTGTGCGTCGCAGTTCTGAGATATGTGAGCAGATTGTCGGTTTCAGTATCCGGGACTTCCTCATCCCAGCCACTGTCAGGATGGGTCTGACGGAAGGATGCTAAGAGATCGGCAATTTCCCGTTCAGGGGTATCAGATAATTCTGAAAGGACCTGAATGAAAATTTCAGCTCGCGTCATGTATATCCCATACTGGAGTTAAAGGGGGAAGATGAATTTTACTATTAGACTAAAAGACTTAAGACGTCAAGACAATTAACTGGTTGATTGTTGCGGGTAATGTGAAAAAAATATAGTAGGTGAGCCATAAAATCGGTGGAAGCCTTGATTGAAAATTCTTATAGTTGTTGTGAAAGCAGATGGATTCCGGCCAGACTTTTTTACGGTGGGCAAAACAAGGAACGACAATGACTCTACTTCGATTCTCTCTTTCCTTCAGTCAGAATCCGCCACGCGAAGTCCGTTCTCCCGCCACTGGCGGCAGGCATAATAGCCGGAA
This sequence comes from Desulfobia sp., assembly GCA_041641775.1. Taxonomy (GTDB): domain Bacteria; phylum Desulfobacterota; class Desulfobulbia; order Desulfobulbales; family SURF-16; genus JAWLDV01. The sequence goes on from JBEPXR010000013.1 coordinate 7,539, forward strand.
GCTTTTCTCTACTTTTCACTTTATGGTATTCTCCGCTCACTGTACCAACATACACCGGTCAATAGACCCCGTGCCGCGCCTGTCTATCATCCCGGTCGAATTTTTACCGGTTTTATGAGAGCGTAATCGTGCGTTGACTTCAGCGAGAAAATAGAATAAGGTATCACTTCAATTGTCTTGACCCATTTCCTGAAGAGGAAAGGAAGTCGATTTTCATATACGGAGAGAGTTTGCAGGTACTGAAGGAAAATTGAAACGTGGAGAAGGTGAAACCCTTTCTCTGCCATAAGTGATTCTGGTTTGATAGCCGGGTCCTGCGCAACAGAGGCTCACGAACCCCGTCAGGTCCGGGAGGAAGCAGCGGTAGTGAAATCCTTCTGTGTGCCGCAGGGGTGCCTGGCTATCTTTTTTTCTGCAGCTCCCGGGAATCTGACGGAATCTGCACTGCATTTAGGGTGGCACGCTTCCTGGCTGTAACTCATTTACGTTTATTCCTCTTTACAATAAAGATGTCCTATCTCGTACTGGCCCGTAAATGGCGGCCCCAGAAATTTTCCGATGTTGTGGGGCAGCAGACCGCAGTCAGAACACTGCAAAATGGTCTCCGGCGCGACCGTATTGCCCATGCCATGCTGTTTTCCGGAGTTCGAGGGGTGGGGAAAACCACCCTGGCCAGAATAATGGCCAAGGCTCTGAACTGTCAGGATCAGGAAGGGGAAAAACCCTGTAATGCCTGTGAGTCGTGCCGGGAAATAGCCGAAGGTGCGGCGGTCGATCTCAATGAAATAGACGGCGCCTCAAACCGAGGGATTGACGAAATCCGGGAACTCAAGGAAAATATCCGTTTCTACCCTGTTAAGAGCCGCTATAAAATAATCATTATTGATGAAGTCCACATGCTGACTGATGCGGCGTTCAACGCCCTGCTCAAAACGCTCGAGGAGCCGCCGGAGCATGTCTACTTCATGTTCGCCACCACCGAAATACACAAGGTCCCGATCACCATCCTCTCACGCTGCCAGCGCTATGAACTCAAACGGGTCGATTTCCGGGAACTGGAGGAGTTTTTCGCCCGGATCGCCGAGCAGGAAGAGGTGACTATTTCCAGAGAAGCCCTCCAGATGGTGGTGAGGGAAGCGGACGGCAGCGTCAGGGATGGACTCAGTCTTCTTGACCAGCTTTTTTCATTTGGCAGCGGAGAAATCGGGGCGGAGGAGGTCAGCGAAGTTCTGGGGCTGGTTGACCGCAGAGTGTACTTCAGGCTGGCCGAGCATCTTCTTGCCGGCGATCTGCCCGGAACACTTTCCCTGTTCGATCAGACCTACAGCAGCGGCCTCGATCTCAGGCATTTTGCTTCCGATCTGCTCGAATGCTTCAGGGGACTCATGGTCTGCGCCAGCTGTCCTGATCCGGAAAAGATTCTGAATGTCTCCGACCAGGATCTGAGGGAACTGAACAGGCTGGCAGAGGGGAAGGAGGTCCAGACTCTCCACAATTGTTTCCAGATCCTCGTGAATCATCTGGAAACTCTGCGGCATTCCTCTCAGCCCCGGATGGAAATGGAGATGGTTTTTGTCAGGATGATTCAGTCCGGCGAAGTTGTGCCTGCCTCGGTCCTGCTGGCCCGGCTGAATGAACTGGCCGCCGGTTTTCCACAGCCACAGTCGGCTGCTGCAAAGGTTGTCGGCACGACAGAGAATCGGAAGGCGCCCGAGCCTGAAAGCGCCGATATCCAGGCCGTTACTCCTCTGGAAAAAAAAACTGATGCAAGTGGCGCTTCGGAGGAACAGGAATTCCGCGATTCCACCAGTGAATCCGATGAGATACAGGTTAAGAGCAGAGATGTCCGCAAGAGCTGGCAGGAGTTTATTGACTATGTCAAGGGCCGGACTCCCTGGCTTGCCGAAATGATCAAAGTCGGTTCGAAACCGCGTGAAACTGATAATGAACTCATTATCCAGTTCGAAAACCAGAATGATTGCTATTTCCTTCTCCAGGACGAACATCGCAAGAATCTGACTACCTTTGCCCAGGATTTTTTTCAAAAAGAGTTCCAGGTCAGGATCCGGGTCAGAGGAGAGTCGGAAAACGGTGGAGAAAAGGTGAAGGATGACAACGGCAGCGAGGAAAGAAGATCCCTGGCCAGGGATCCACTGGTCACCATGGCAACCGACGTCTTTGACGGCAGGATAGCTGCCATCCGGACCGGACCAAGGTTCAGGGGCAGATTTGAGCCCGATACTTGAGGCGCGCTCGAATTTTCCGCTAAAATGGGTGACCGGAAATGAAAATATACCAAGCAGTATCAACCTGAATGAGGCAGCGACATGGATATGCAGGAAATCATGAAGAAGGCCCAGGAATTTCAGCAGCAGATGGGGCAGATGCAGGAGGAGATGGCCAAAAAAACTGTTTCCTCCACGGTGGGAGGCGGAATGGTGACCGCAACAGTAAATGGCAGATTTGAAGTGGTGAGTCTGCAGATCGAAAAGGAGGCCCTGGATCCCGAAGATCCCGCCATGGTTCAGGACCTGGTAATCTCTGCCATCAACAATGCCATGAAACAGGCAAGAGAAATGACTCAGTCTGAAATGGGCAAACTGACCGGCAACATTGGGCTCAATATCCCCAATATCTTCGGCAGCTGAAGACCGGATGAACGTCCTGCCGCCCGCGCTGGAAAGATTGATTGCCAGCCTCAACCGCCTGCCCGGTATAGGGGAAAAGACGGCAACCAGGCTGGCCCTCCACCTGGTCCGCGGGCCGGCTGAAGAAGCCCGCAATCTTGCCCGGAATCTGGCTGAACTCCATGAAGCCATAGGTCTTTGCGGAAACTGCTTTGCCTTTTCCGAAACAGATCCCTGCAGCATCTGTGCTGATTCTGAAAGAGATCCCCGCTCAATCTGCATCGTGGAGGAATCGGCCGACCTGATGGCCATCGAAAAATCAGGGGCCTTTCAGGGCGAATACCACGTACTGCACGGGGCTCTTTCTCCCATGGATGGTATCGGCCCCGAAGAATTGAATATAACCGCTCTCCTCGAGCGGATAAGACGCAGGGAGGCGGAAGAGGTGGTTATCGCCACCAGCTCCACAGTTCCCGGGGAGGCGACGGCAGCCTACCTGATGGATGCATTCCGGAAAAAGGACCTGAAGGTAACCCGCCTGGCCTGCGGCATACCCATGGGTATGGATGTCAAGTATGCCGATGAAGTGACGCTCCGGCGGGCTATAACAGGGAGAAAATGATTAAGCTTTTCCCGGATTGTCGCTCAAGGATATGGAACTTAGTATCTATTTGTTCCTTCTGGTTATAATATCCTTGACATGACGCGGGATTATTGGTAGTTCCTTGACCGTACCAGAGTACATTCATAATCGTTTATTTTATAGGCGCGTAGCTCAGTGGGAGAGCGCTACCTTGACGCGGTAGAAGTCGGCGGTTCAATCCCGCCCGCGCCTACCATTTACGTTGATTCGAACTTCGTAATGTTACTGAAACATTGCGAAGTTTGTTTTTAAGGAAAAGATTAGAGAAATAAGACCCCGAGTTTCGAATCAGATGGCAGAGATCAGCATTTCCAGAAAAGACGAGCCTCCTGTTGCGGCGGAAGAGGACATTACAGCCGGTGAGGCCGTAAAAATGCTGTGCAGCAACAAGGAGCGCAAAAACACTCTGGCTGTCCGGATCGGGGATTCCATTTATGACCTGTCGGAGAAGATAGCTTCTGATTGCGTGGTCGAGCCCGTGACGGTCAATTCTCCCGAAGGCCTGGAAATTTTACGGCACAGCGCCGCCCATATCATGGCTGAGGCGGTTCTGGAGCTGTACGGTGCTGAAAATATCAAGGTAGCAATAGGCCCCGCCACCTCTGACGGATTCTATTACGATTTCGACAGGGCGGAGCCCTTCTCACCGGATGATTTCGAGGCCATCGAAAAAAAGGTGGCCGAGATTGTTAAAAGAGCCGAGCCTTTTGAAAAAGAGGTCTGGCCCAAGATCGAGGCTATCAATTATTTCGAAAAACGTGGGGAGTCCTACAAGGTAGAGATTATCCGTGAGATCGAGGATGACACGGTCAACATCTATCGACAGGGCAGCTTCGTCGATCTCTGCCGGGGTCCTCATATTCCCCACAGCGGCTGGCTGAAGGCCTTTAAAATGATTCGGCTTGCCGGAGCCTATTGGCGCGGGGACGAGAACAGGCCCATGCTTCAGCGGCTCTACGCCACGGCCTTTTTTGATCCCAAGGATCTGAAAAAATATCTGCACAAACTGGAAGAGGCTAAAAAGAGGGACCACCGCAAGCTCGGCAAGGACCTGGAGCTGTTCACCTTCAATGACCGGGTGGGGCCCGGCCTTGTTCTCTGGCAGCCCAAGGGAGCTCTGGTCCGGAGGTTGATAGAAGATTACTGGCGGGAAGAACATTACAAAAACGGCTACGATTTGCTCTATACCCCGCATATAGCCCGTCGGGATCTCTGGGCGACCAGCGGTCATCTTGATTTCTACGTGGATGATATGTATTCCCCAATGGAGATCGACGAGGTCAGCTATCAGCTCAAGCCCATGAACTGCCCTTTTCATATAGGGATCTACACCGCTAGAAAAAGGAGTTACCGGGAGTTTCCTCTCCGCTGGTGTGAACTGGGTACCGTTTATCGTTATGAACGCACCGGCGCCCTGCAGGGCCTCATGCGGGTCAGGGGGTTTACCCAGGACGACGCCCATATATTCTGTCTGCCCGACCACATCGAAGAGGAAATTTTCAATATAATTGATTTTAATCTCCATATTCTGAAGACTTTCGGTTTCAGCGAGTACGATATTTATCTGTCGACCCGTCCGGAAAAATATGTGGGCACCGAGGATAAATGGAAACAGGCGACCGAAGCCCTCAAGTCAGCCCTTGAAAAGAAAGGGTTGAACTACGAGATCGACCCAGGCGAAGGGGTTTTTTATGGCCCCAAGATAGATATAAAGATAAAAGACGCCCTTGACCGCTCCTGGCAGTGCTCGACCATCCAGGTCGATTTCAATCTGCCGGAGAGATTCGGCCTGACCTATGTGGGGGAGGACGGCAGGGAGCATCAGCCCATAATGGTTCATCGGGCCCTTATGGGTTCTCTGGAGCGATTTTTCGGCGTCCTGATAGAACACTATGCCGGGGCCTTTCCCCTGTGGCTAGCTCCTGTGCAGGCTGCTCTGATGAATATCACCGACGATCAGCTTGATTATATGGAGAAAGTCTATCGGCAGCTTCGCCAGGCCGGGATCAGAGTCGAGAAGGACAGCCGTAATGAGAAGTTGAATTACAAAATTCGCCAGGCTCAGCTTGCCAAGATACCTTATATGCTTATAATAGGGGACAAAGAAGTGGAGTCGGAAACAATTACGGTCAGGATGAGGGATGGCAAAAATCTGCCTGCCATGGATCTGAACGACTTCGTCGGGATGATTCAGGAAGAATCCAGGATAGATAATCAGGAAGCAGCTCAGGCAACTGCCCATCCTTAATTCCTGATCGGTAATTCAAAGCGAGGAGGCACGGAGATTAAAAGGAAAAAGAAATTTAAAGACACCCGGGAGATTAAGGCCAAGGTAAACGAAGAGATCGACGCTTCGGAAGTACGGGTCGTTAAAGAGGACGGGGAACAATTGGGCGTCCTTTCACGGAAAGATGCCCAGAACGCGGCTGATGAGGCAGGGCTTGATCTTGTCGAGGTTTCTGCCAAGGCTGATCCTCCGGTCTGCCGGATCATGGATTACGGCAAGTATCGTTACGAGGAGAGTAAAAAGCAGGCTCAGGCCAAGAAAAAGCAGTCTGTTGTAGAAGTAAAGGAAATTAAGGTCCGGCCCAAGACTGAGAAACACGATATAGATTTCAAGGTTAAAAATATACGGAAATTTTTAAATCAGAATAATAAAGTCAAAGTTACCATGCGCTTCCGGGGCAGAGAGATTGTCTATGCCGATACCATCGGGGTAGCACTCATGAACCAGATCAAAGAGGAAGTTGAGGACGTGGGGGAGGTCCAGCAGGGCCCCGCCATGGAAGGAAGACAGCTGGTAATGTTTATTTTACCCAGCAGTCAGAAGCAGTCCGCCTGATATTGTGAATTTGGACTCTGGGTGATGAGCGATTACACAAGCAGCAATGAATTCAGGCGTAATGAAAGGGAGTTGAGATATGCCGAAAATGAAAACTAACCGTGGGGCTGCCAAGCGCTTCAAGTTAACCGCCTCTGGCAAGATAAAGCGCAACAAGGCTTTTGCCAGCCACATCCTGACCAAGAAAAATACCAAGAAGAAAAGAAATTTTCGCAGACCCGGCTTGGTGGATCAGAATGATGCCGCCCAGGTCAGGCGCCTTCTTCCATATGCCGGATAAAATCCGTTAAAGGGTTGCCCGAGGGTGACCATCCTTCTTGGAAACAGTAAAAGAGTAATACATTTCAATACAGACACGATTGAAGGAACGGGGCTCATGAACTGTGCGGTTCGTTGAGCCGGGGGCTCCTGATGTCTTGATGTTCGAGGAGAAGCAGTCATGCCAAGAGTTAAACGAGGCTTTAAAGCAAGAAGAAGAAGAAAAAGAGTGTTGAAACTGGCCAAGGGCTACAGGGGTGGCCGTAATAAACTGTTCCGTACCGCCACAGAGGCGGTCGACAGGGCCCTGTGTTACGCCTATCGCGACAGACGTCAGAAAAAACGGGATTTTCGCCGCCTCTGGATAACCCGCATATCAGCTGCCGCCAAAGAAAATGGTACGAGCTACAGCCGGATGATGGGTGGGCTGAAAAAGGCCAACGTCGATCTGGACCGCAAGGTGCTCGCCAATCTTGCTGTGCTCGACCCCAAGGCCTTTTCCAGTGTCGTAAAGCTCGCCTCCTGAGCCTTCATTAATTTATTTCGTACCAGGCGTTTGAAGGGATAAAGGCGGCTAAATGGAAGAAGAACTGCAGAGCTTAACCAAGGAGGCTGACCAGGAGCTTGAAGATGTGACGGATTCCGCGGGGCTCGAGGCTTTCCGTATTAAGTTTCTGGGAAGGAAGAGCCGATTTAACAGCCTCATGAAGGAACTGGGGAATGTTCCCAATGAGGATCGTCCTCGGCTCGGGAAACTTGCCAACCAGATCAAAAAGGAACTGGAAAAGAAGTACACAGGGAAAAAGGACGAATTACAGAACGAACTTCAGGGTGGTACCACTACCGAAAAGGTGGATCTGACCCTGCCCGGCCGCAGGTATCCCTTCGGCAGGCCTCATCCCGTCACCCGGACAATGGATGAGATCTGCGCCATATTCGAGAGTATGGGATTCGGCGTAGCCGAAGGCCCGGATATCGAAACCGATTTTTATAATTTCGAGGCTTTGAATATCCCGGCCCATCACCCTGCCCGGGATATGCACGACACTTTCTATCTCGGAAAATCAACCCTTCTCAGAACCCATACTTCGCCCATGCAGGCCAGGATCATGGAGCAGCAGGAACCCCCTCTGCGGATGATAGCCCCCGGCAAGGTGTACAGATGCGATTCGGATGTAACCCATACCCCCATGTTTCACCAGGTAGAAGGATTCCTGGTTGATAAAGGCATCTCTTTCACCGATCTCCAGGGGGTTCTTGGGGTTTTCATTGCCAGAATCTTTGATGAAGAAACTCCCATCCGGGCCAGGCCAAGCTATTTCCCTTTTACCGAACCTTCGGCTGAAATTGATATAGGTTGTGTCATCTGCCGCGGGGAAGGCTGCAGGGTATGTGGACACAGCGGCTGGTTGGAAATTCTGGGGGCCGGAATGATAGACCCTGAAGTTTTCAGGCAGGTTAAATACGACCCCGATCAATACAGCGGCTTTGCTTTCGGACTGGGAGTGGAGCGCATAGCCATGCTTAAATACGGCATCGACGATATACGTCTTTTCTACGAAAATGATGCCCGTTTCCTGCGCCAGTTCTAAAAGAATCACCGACTGAAGGACACCACCACTGACTGATGAAGTTTACCATTAGCTGGCTTAAACAATATACCGATTTTGATCTGGAGACCGACGAGCTCGCCGAACGCCTGACTATGGCTGGTCTGGAGGTCGAAACGGTCGATGAACTCTTCCATGACCTCCATCAGGTCAGGATCGCCGAAGTCGTGGATGTAAAGAAACACCCTGACGCAGACCGTCTTTCCCTGTGCCGGGTGAATGTCTGCGGAGAAAAAAGAGATGTTGTCTGCGGGGCCCCCAATGTTCGTCCCGGTCTCTTTGCCGCGCTCGCCCTGCCCGGAGCTCAGCTTCCTTCAGGTCTTACCGTCAAAGAGAGCAAAATACGGGGGGTGCTCTCACAGGGAATGCTCTGCTCGGAGAAGGATCTGGGGATCAGTGAAGATCACAGCGGTATAATGGAACTCACCGGTGAATGGGAGAGCGGACAGGAATTGGCTGAGGCTCTGGAACTTAAAGATACCCTGATCGAAGTCGACCTGACCCCCAACAGACCCGACTGCACCAGCGTGATAGGAATTGCCCGGGAAGTGGCGGCCTTTGCCGGAGGAAAACTCCGTCCTCCTGTAAAACACACCATTATACCTGAGCTTGCTGAAGGCCATGAGAGATTTTCCGTTAAAGTTGAAGCACCGGACCACTGCCCGCGTTATGCCGCCAGGCTGGTGGAGAATGTGCAGATCGGTCCCTCCCCCTGGTGGCTGAAGAAACGGCTCCTGTCCGTGGGGCTCAGACCCATCAACAACGTGGTTGACATCACCAACTTTATAATGCTTGAGTACGGCCAGCCGCTTCATGCCTTCGATTTCAGGAAACTGTCCGGAGGCGGGATTGTAGTCCGTAAGGCCCAGCCTGGAGAGGGCATTACCACTCTGGACGGGGAGAACAGAAAGCTGGATCCAGAAATGTTGATGATTTGTGATCTTGACAGGCCCGTTGCAGTGGCAGGGATCATGGGCGGGGAAGATTCGGAAGTAGGGCCGGAGACCGTGGATGTGCTCATCGAAGCCGCCTGTTTCAATCCACTGAGCATCAGGAGGACCTCCAGAATTCTTAATCTGTCCACCGATTCGGCCTATCGCTTTGAGCGTGGAGTGGATCCGGAACTTGCACCTATCGCGATGGAGAGGGCTGTGCAACTCATGACCGCATTGGCTGATGCTGAGTTGGTACCGGGCGGCGTGGACATCTACCGGCCCTCTGAAGGTAGCCAATCCCTTTCATTGCGGGTAAGCAAGACCCGGGAGATCCTCGGTCTTGACTTTACAGCCCGGGAAATCAGCGAACTCCTTTCATCCATCGAGATTGATGTTGAAAACGTAGATGGCGAAAACCTGCTGGTCACGCCGCCCAGTTTCAGAGTTGATCTGGAGAGGGAAGTGGATCTCATCGAGGAAGTTGCCCGTCTCAAAGGCTATAACAGGTTTCCTCACACTCTTCCTATGGTCCCCATGAGCAGGGCTTACCTGGATGATGCAAGGAGTTTCAGAAAAAAAGTGTCGGCCCTGGTGAACGCTTCGGGGTTTGACGAGGCGATCAACTACAGTTTCATTTCTCCCCGACATTTCGACATGCTGAATCTTCCTGAGGTTTCTCCCTTCAGGAAAACCATCGCCATCCAGAATCCGCTCACCGATGATCAGAGCGTGATGCGGACCACCCTGCTACCCGGGTTGCTGGAAAATATACGACATAATATCAATCATCAGATTACTGACATCAGGCTCTTTGAAATCGGCAAAGTTTTTTCTCCGAAATCCGGGCAGGAACTGCCCCTGGAAACTTTCCGGCTTACGCTGTTGTGCAGCGGGGCACGATTCCCTGAAGCGCCTCCCCTCTATTTTTCCGAGCAGCAGGTGGATATTTTTGATATTAAGGGGGTAGCTGAAGTACTTTTACAGGAGCTGAGGAGAACTGGAGTCAAATTCGAGGTTGCCGGCGACAGTGCGGCGGCGTACAGTCAGTCGTCTCTTTACATGCAACTTACCGAAGGTGGCAGGGTGATAGGTGAACTGGGTGCCGTCAGCCCTTCCACTCTGGAAAAATTCTCGATCAAGCAGGAAGTTTTTTATCTCGACATAGACCTTGATCTACTCTATCAGACCGATTCAAGACCTCGGCAGTTTGAGCCCCTGAACCGATATCCCGCCGTCAAGCGTGATCTGGCTGTGCTGGTTCCGGTAAACACCGGCGCCGGTGAGATCATTGGGGAACTGTTGAGCGTAAATAAAGAGAAGCTGATTGAAGACGCCGAACTTTTTGATGTTTATGAAGGAAAACCTGTCCAGGAGGGCTTTAAGAGTGTAGCCGTCTCCATGACTTATCGTTCTTCTGAACACACCCTGAGTGACAAGGAAGTCAATAAGGTGCACCAGAAGATAACCGATCGAATTTTAGATCGCTTTGGGGGGCGTTTGCGTGAATAATAGAAGTGAGCAGGGTAATAACAAAAGTATCACCCGGAAGGAACTGGCCTGTGATATCAGTGAGAAGCTTGGATTTTCCCAGGTTGAATCCCGGGAGCTTATAGATGAGGTTCTCAACTGTCTGAAGGACACACTGGCCAAGGGAGAGCAGGTCAAGCTGGTCGGTTTCGGCACGTTCAATGTCCATCACAAGGCTCCCAGGCCCGGCCGCAATCCCAAGACCGGTGAACCGGTGGAGATCTGCGAAAGAGGTACTGTGACCTTCAGAGCCAGCAAGAAATTAAGGGAGGCCATTAACTCTTCCTGATAGAACCTGGTATCCGCCGGCTGTGAAGCCTCTCATTCCTCTTTCCCATTTGAATTTTAACCCAGATGGCTTTGCCTTGACCGATTTTGAAGCGATACCTGATAAGCAGTACTTTAAAATAAGTGAAGTATGTGAGATCACCGGGTTGAAGCAGCACGTCCTTCGATACTGGGAGAGTGAGTTCAAGCGCTTTATAAAGCCGAGACGGGCCCGGTCGAAACAGAGACTTTACCGGAAAAGCGATATTGAGAATATCCTCAAAATCAACAAGCTGCTCAAAGAGGATGGTCTTACCATAGCTGGAGCCAAAAAAGCTCTGGTTGAGGGAAAGACGGACCAGATCAGCAATGAACGGGATCTGCTGGAGAAAGTTAAGAGAGAACTTTACCAATTGCAGAGACTTCTGGACGAAGGTCCTTGATGGCCACAGTCGTTTCTATCAGGAAATGGAGCTTGACAGGAGACCGCTCAACTGCTAAATACAAGGCAGTCCGAAACCTCTGAGTTGTCGGATGATATAAAACTTACGGGACGTAGCGCAGACTGGTAGCGCACCTGAATGGGGTTCAGGGGGTCGGAGGTTCAAATCCTCTCGTCCCGACCAAGCAGACAAAGGGCTTTAACGCTGATATCAAGGCGTTAAGGCCCTTTTTTTCGGTTTCGTTCAAAACCTGTCTGGAATCCGGGAGGACTAAGAGTCAGTCGCTGTGAATCGGACCGGTACCGGTCTTTCCTTTGAGCGTGACTTCGGGATACAGTTCCGTCATGCATTCAGGGCAGATGCCGTGGCTGAACTGTACCAGGGAGTGATCCTTGATATAGTTTTCGATCTGATTCCAATAGCCTTTGTCGTCCCTTATTTTTTTACAGGAAGCGCAGATCGGCAGAAAACCCTCCAGGGTCCTTACCTGGGCCAGGGCATCTTTCAATTCGCTTATCAGCCGTTCTCTCTCTTTCTCAAGCCGATTTCTTTCAGTGACGTCCCGAAAGATTCCCAGAAGCTCCGCTGGCTGGTCATCGTCAATGTATCTTGGGGTGCAGCGGCCTTCCACGTGCAGTTTCCTGCCGTCTCTGGCGACAAAAACGGTCTCAACGGGCGGCAGTTTCTCTCCCTTCATGAGGTTGTCAAATATTGTTCGGCAGTTTTTCCGGCAACCGCCATCGATGATATCGAAGATTCTCATGGCCCGTGCTTCATCCAGAGAATAGCCGAGGGTTTCGCTCCATAGATTGTTGACAAAGAGAAATCTGCCGTCGGTATCCACCACCTGTATCAGGTCATTGGCATTTTCAAAAAAGAATCTGTAGCGCTTTTCACTTTCTCGCAGTTCATCAATACTCGTATATTGTTTTCCGTACTCGTCACTTCGTCTATTTCGCAAGATATTCTCCTGGTTTTTGTTAAGGCCCACTTGAATAAAGACGCAGGTTTTATAACCGAATGGGTTTATTCTATAATAACCCTGTTGAGATGACAAACGTAATTTTTAAAAATGTGGAGTGTTGGTAGGGGGATGAGTTATTGGTGCCCAGGAAAAAGGCGAGGCTAATGAGACTTGTCATCCTGCCTGATATGTGAGGGATTGAGAAACAGATTCATCTTTCCCGAGTGAATAGCCTCGATCAGCTCGTCAGGCGCACTGTGGAAAAGTTCGGCCCGTCTCTGGGGATCGAAGAATTCCTTGTTAAAGGGAGTGATAAGGTTGAGTTGTTCCCACCGGGTTATATAGTACTGGATAAGCCGGGGAAGCTCCGTGAAGACAGTGGAATGGGGATCCGGATCTTTAAAGCTCGAGTTTTTCAGTTTGTCACAGCTAAGGGTTTGGGAGTTGTAACAGTTCTGCAGAAACATCA